>DASXVO010000079.1 GCA_036504215.1 Vicinamibacterales bacterium
TGGTTGAGGATGTCCGGCCGCGCATCGAGCACGGTGCGGAGCGGTTCCTCCTTGCCCTGGAAGTCGGGGATCAACACCTCAATCCGGCAGTCGGGCCGGCGGCGTCGAATCCCGGCGATCGTCTCGGCGAAGATCGACGCCCCGCCGTCCGCCAGGTCGTCGCGGTCAACCGAGGTGATGACCACGTAGCGCAGCCGCATCTCGTCGACGGCGTTCGCCACCCGCTCGGGTTCGGCCGTGTCGAGGCCGGCCGGACGGCCGTGCGCCACCGCGCAATACGGACAGTTGCGCGTGCACACGTCACCGAGAATCATGAACGTCGCGGTACCGTGGTGCCAGCACTCGCCGATGTTCGGGCAGTGCGCTTCCTCGCAGACGGTATTGAGATGGAGTTCGCCCATCAGCCGCTTCAGCCGAAGGTAGCTCGGTGACCCGGGCGCTTTGACCTTGAGCCACGCAGGCTTCGCTTCGCGGTGTCGGACGAGGACCAGCGGGTTCTCTATGGACGTGGACATACCAGGTGATTACCTTCTAATAATAGCAGACGCGGTTCCGAAGACCAGACGGACCGCACCGACGACCACATCGCTGATTCCGGGAGGAGTGTTCGAATGACGGCGCCACGTCTCTCCGCCACATGGCTCGGCCACGGCACCTTCGTGCTCGAGTCCGAAGAAGGACGGCAGATCCTGCTCGACCCCTGGATCGAGACCAACCCCGCCTGCCCCGCGAGCTGGAAGGGGGGTGGGTGGCAGAAACAGCTGGGCGCGCTCGATCTGATCCTTGTCACGCACGGTCACTCCGACCATAGCGCTGACGCGTTGCCGGTCGCCAAGGCCACCGGGGCGCCCGTCGTGTCGGTGTACGAGATCTGCAGCTGGCTGAAGGCCAAGGGCGCACCTGCCGTGAGCGGAATGAACAAGGGCGGCACGCAGGAGATCGCGGGGCTGCGCGTGACCCACGTGCACGCGGACCACAGCAGTACCTGCGAGGAACGCGGACAGATCATCGCACTGGGCGAGCCGGGCGGCTTTGTCATCGCCTTCACGAATGGCGCGACGGTGTACTTCGCCGGCGACACGGCGCTCTTCGGCGACATGGCCCTCATCAAAGAGCTCCACGAGCCGACGCTCGCGTTTCTGCCGATCGGCGATCACTTCACCATGGGGCCGAAGGCAGCGGCCGCGGCGTGCCGGCTGCTCGGCGTGCGCCAGGTCGTGCCGATGCACTACGGAACGTTTCCGGTGCTGACCGGAACACCGGCCGAGCTGCGCTCGCTGGTCGAGCCGGGCGTGAGGGTCACCGAACTCGAGGCCGGGCGGAAGACGGTGCTCACCGTCTGAGAAATCCCGCGCTCAGTCCGCCCGGTCCGCATGCAAGACGATGACGAGCGTTCCGGGCCGGAGCACGCTGAGGGTCGGGTCCGGGTACGGCGAGATGAGCGTGACCGACCCGATGGCTCTTCCCACGCGGTCGAGGACGGGGCCGCGCGCGACGGCGGCGCGGTGCCCGCCGTAGAGCCGTGCGAGCTTCGTTCGGTCGTAGCGGGCGACGCTGCCGAAGGCTTCGAGCGGATCCAACGGCTGTACCGTCCAGGCGTCCTTCGGCACGTCGATCGTCGCGCCGCTCGACGCCAGCACACGGTCCCGGACGCGCTCGATGTCTTCCGGGATCTGCTCGACGGTGTAGTCGCCGGCGGGCGCGGCCGCGGGAACGAATAGACGGGCAAGCGCCGCCGTGTCGGTTGGTGGGACCACGGTGCCGGCGGGCAGTCCCGGTGGCTGGGAGCCACAACTGCCCAACAGCGCGGCGGCGAGGGCGGCGCCGCACAGCCGTGCCGCTTGCCTTGACAGAATTGGACGCCGGCGGTAGTGTTTGAAGAACGAAATGCCGTTCCGCATAGTGGAATCCCAGTGACCGACGGTCAGGTTTCCTCGTCCCACGCCGGCAGTCTAACCTCGGTCGACAAGGCCTTCGACGTCTGCGAGGCGCTGTCGCACGAACCGGATGGCATGAGTGTATCCGAGCTGGCGCGCGTCCTGAAACAGCCGCGTCCGAGCGTGCACCGGCTGCTCGCCGTGTTGCGGCGGCGCGGGTACGTCCGGCAGGACGAGGAATCGCAACGGTACAGTTTGAGCATCAAGATGCTCGATCTGTCGTTTCGCGTGCTGGGGCGGTCGGAATTGCGGCTGCACGCGTACCAGGTTCTGCGCGACTATGCGGCGCAATCGGGGCACCGCACGTTCCTGGCCGTGCCCGCGTCAGGGGAAGTGACGTACATCTGGAAGGCGGCAGCCGACGACGTGGCCATGCGGACCGTGTTCGGCAAGGAGATGCCGGCGCACTGTTCCGTGTATTTCGACCCTGGGCAGACCAGCCGCCGCCTGAGTTGCCTCCGCCTGGTCGAGGCCCGTGACATCTCGCGCAGCGACGAGATGGTGAAGCGGCTGCCAGACGCGGGCGCCCCCGGTTCGTCATCCGAGGTTCCCGCCGGGCAGCGCATGTTCTGCACCTGCGCTCCGGTGTTCGACTATACGGGCCGCGAGGTCGCACGGGTGGGGGTCTTCGGTCACGGGCCGGACGACCGACCCATCCTGGGCGTGCACAACCGCGGGGCGTGGGAGTTGGCGAGGCACATCTCCCTTCGCCTCGGGTATCTGTCGGCGATGGCGATGGGCGTCGCGTAGCGACACGTAAGGAGAAGCGGAGGAAGCATGGCGTACGTAATCTGCGAACCCTGCATCGGGACGAAGGACACAGCGTGCGTGGATGTTTGTCCGGTCGATTGCATCCACCCGAGAAAGGACGAAGGCGACTTCGCCACGGCGGAACTTCTCTACATTCATCCGGACGAGTGCATCGACTGCGGCGCCTGTGTTCCGGCGTGCCCCGTGGAGGCGATCTTCGCACTCGACGAGGTGCCCGAAAAGTGGAAGAACTTCATCCAGATCAACGCGGAGCACTTCCAGAAGTAGGAGCCACGAGCCAGGATTTTGGAATCGGGAACTGAGGATCGAGACGGCCGGTTCCTGATTTCTGGCGTGGGGACGGGGTAGAAGGCAGGGAGGCGTTCGAGATGGGCCTGATTGATCACAAGTTCCAGGACAACTTCATCACCACCAATCTCGACACGGTGCTCAACTGGGCCCGGCAGTCTTCGCTCTGGCCGATGGGATTCGGCTTGGCCTGCTGCGCGATCGAGATGATGGCGACAGGCGGGCCGCGGTTCGACATCGCCCGGTTCGGTGCCGAGGTGTTCCGTGCGTCACCGCGGCAGGCCGACCTGATGATTGTCGCCGGCACGGTGACCAAGAAAATGGCGCCCGTCCTGCGGAGGCTGTACGACCAGATGCCCGAGCCGAAGTGGGTCATCTCGATGGGGAGCTGCTCGAACGCGGGCGGGCCGTTCCCAACCTACAGCGTGCTGCAGGGTGTGGACAAGGTGGTGCCGGTGGATGTCTACATCTCCGGCTGTCCACCGCGTCCAGAGGCGCTGCTCTACGGTTTGATGCGGCTGCAGGACAAGATTCGGAAGGAAGGGACCGTGTTCCGCAAGGAGCGGGTGATCAAGGTCGGCCAAACCGAACCGATCCTGGTGGAAGGGTAGCGCGATGAGCAATTTGGTTCGGACAATCTTCCTGGTGGACCTCCTCAAAGGCCTGTGGCTCACCTTGACCTACACGCCCCAGCCGGCGTTCACGTTCCAGTACCCGCTGGAACGGCGGCCGACGGCTCCGCGGTTCCGCGGCCTGCTTCGACTGCAACTCGAGCCCGGCACCGGCGCGCAAACCTGCATCGTCTGTGACCAGTGCGCGAAGGCCTGTCCCGACGATCTCATCTCGCTCGGGGGACACCGTGAGCCGGGGATGAAGCTGAAGACGCTGGACTATTTCGACTTCAACCTGTCGCGGTGCAGTTTCTGCGGACTGTGCGCCGAGGTCTGCCCGACCAAGCCCGTCAAGGCGCTCATCATGAGCGAGGATTACGAGCTCGGCACGTACAGCCGGGAGTCTCAGGTGCTGCGGGTTGACCAGATGTACGACGGCGTGCCGATCGAGCGGTACACGCACTGACCACAACGTTCCGCTCGTTGCTGGCGGCACCGCATGAGTTGGTTCGAGCCGGAGCCTCGCGGCCGGAAGATGGAACGCAGAATGCATCGGTAGAACGAAACGTGTCGGACGGCACGCGCGGAGCGGGAAAACAGGACGAGAATCGTAAGACGAGTTTCCTTGGTCACGCCCGGCCCGCCGTTGGCACACTGCTGATACGATGAAATCCCGACACGCTTCTGTGTGGAGAGCCCTCATGACGCCTCGCACCAAGCTCGCTGTCGCGATCTTCGTGATCGTTCCCGCGCTGTCCCTGGTGCTGTTCGCCGCCGGAAAGCCCAGCGTGGCGACGGCAGCGCTGCAAGTGTCGCTGGCCGAAATCCTGTACGACCAGGCCGACTATCGGTCGGCCATGCGGATCTATCTCCGCGCGACCGAATGCGACGATGCGAAGGTCCGCGACCGGGCCCGCGCGGGCACGATCCGGGCCGCGCTGCGCATCGCCGAATTCGGCATCGCGGCAACGCAGCTGTCGCCGCTTCGTGCGGGGAGTGCGGCCGACCCCGACGTCCTGGCCCTGGCCGGCGACACGCTGTGGGCCTCGGGCCGTTTCGACGAGGCCGAATCGGCCTATCGTGATTCCCTGGCGCTCGACGCGGCGAATGCCCGCGGGCACAACGGGATGGCGCGGGCGCTGGCGTCCAAGAGCCAGCTCGACGCCGCGCTCGACGAGGTCTACGCGGCGCTTCGCTCGACGCCCGGTGATCCGGAGCTGCAGCACACGCTGGGATCGGTACTCGAGCGGATGCGGCGGTACCCGGATGCGGTGGTTGCGTACGAGATCTTCATGAACACGCTGCCGCACTCGGGACAGGCCGAGTCGGGGTGGTGGACACGCAACCACGTGGCGTTCCTCAAGTCCTTCAACGGCACCGTGCCGTTCGAGATCGTGTCCCGCGACGACCGTCGTCGTCACGTGATCGACTTCCGCCTCGAGAACGGGAAGGTGATCGTGAAGGCGAGCGTCAACGGCAGCCGGCCGATGGACTTCGCGATCGACACGGGTGCCGAGCAGACGGTCGTGACCGAGAAGACGGCCCGGAAGCTGGGGCTCCGGCCGATGCTCCAGACCCTGTCGGCAGGCGTGGGGCTGTACGGGATGCGCGGGCTGCTGGTCGGCAAGATTCAGGCGCTCGAGATCGGCACGCTGACCGTGAAGAACATTCCGTGCCTCATCAAGTCGCCTGCGCTCCGGGGATTGCCCGTGGACGAGACGAACGGGATCTCGCCGGTGGCCCTCGGGCTGTCGATGACCGTGGACTACAGGAACCGGCGCCTGACGATCGGCGAGCCGGATTCCGTCGGTGACGGCATCGTTGCCGAGTTGCCGCTGCGACTCAATCGCCTGGCCACCGTCCGCGGCGACGTGAACGGGAATCCGGCCAGCTTCATCGTGGACACGGGCGGCGAGGCAATCTCGCTGAACGAAAGCACGGCGCGCGGGTTGTTCAAGCCGGACGATCGCCGGCGCATCAAGCTGCTGGTGTACGGCGCTTCGGGGTGGGATCCCGACGCGTATCTGCTGCCCGGCGTCAACCTGGCCTTCGGCGACGTCACGCTCGCCAACCAGCCGGTGATGGTGCTGAACCTGCGCGCGCCGAGCGTGCTGCTCGGCTACGAAATCGGCGGGATCGTCGGCTATCGGTTCCTGAGCAAGTACCGCGTAGAGTTCGACCTGAAGCAGAGTCTGCTCCGCCTGCGCACGCTCTGATGCCCGCCTGTTTCTTCGCGTCCGATTTGCACGGCCGCATACGGCGCTACAACTCGCTCATCGGGGCGATCGAGGCCGAACGGCCGGCTGGCGTGTTCCTCGGCGGCGACCTCCTGCCGTCCGGCTTCGGCATGGCCGGGTCCGTCGACCCGGATCACCTGGACTTCATCAACGGCTTTCTGGCCCCGCAGCTCGAGCGACTTCACTCCGTTCTTGGCCGCGACTATCCGGACATCTTCGTTATCCTGGGGAACGACGACCCGAGGGCTGAGGAAGCGGCTGTGCTGGATGCGGCCGCGCGCGGCGTGTGGCACTACGTTCACGATTGTCGAGTGGAGTGGCGGACCTTCGACGTCTACGGCTACGCCTGCGTGCCGCCCACGCCGTTTCGACTGAAGGACTGGGAGCGGTACGACGTGTCGCGGTTCGTCGATCCGGGCTGCCTGTCGCCCGAGGAAGGGTGGCGCAGCATCCCGGTGCCGGACCACGTCGTGCGCTACGGGACGATCCAGGGGGATCTCGAACTCCTCGTCGGGGATCGCCCCGTGGACCGCGCGATCATGCTGTTCCACTCTCCGCCGTACAAGACCGTTCTCGACCGCGCGGCGCTCGACGGGGTCACGGTCGACTACGCCCCGGTGGACGTGCACGTCGGCAGCATCGCCGTGCAGCGGTTCCTCGAGCGGCGCCAGCCGCTGGTAACGCTGCACGGGCACGTGCACGAGTCTGCCCGACTGACCGGGGAGTGGCGGACACGACTCGGAGAGACGCAGGCCTTCTCGGCCGCTCACGACGGTCCGGAACTGGCGCTCGTGAGATTCGACCCCGAGCACGCCGCGGCCGCCACGCGGGAACTGATCTAGACCGTCGCCCCCTGGAGCGGCAGGGCCCGCGCCGGATCGGTGATGGCCCCGATCTTCGACGCGAAGCTCGAGTGGTTCGCGAAGTCGGCATCGGTCACGATCTTCACGTCCAGGAGCCCTTCCGTCTTGTAGCCCGTGCGCAGGTAGTTCATCTCGCTGAGGCAGAGACTCCAGCCCTCGAGCCACGGTTCCAGCACGCGCCGCTTCTCGTCGTTGTCCTCGATGTGGACGATGAGATCGATGTCGCTGCCCGGTCCGGCCGTCGCGTTCTTCGTGCTGCCGAAGACGTACATGCCCTTGATGCCGAAGCGTGCCGGATCGGCCTCGAGCGCGATGTGCTCGACCATGCGCAGGCGCCACCGCCAGTGGTCCTCGGTCAGTTGATGCGTGTCGGCCCGCCGCTCGGGCGGGGCGCCCTGGGCGAGCGTTGGCGGAGCGAAGAAGGCGACCGCCTCGTCGAGGTCGGCGTTCATCAGCACCTGCAGGATGAGGCCCTCCGTGGCCTTCGAGACATCCACGACGCGCACCGTCTGAGCCAGGTGGGCGTACTCGGGCACCAACTCCGCCATGATGTTCGGGGACCGTCGAAGGAACATCTCGTTCAACATCTCGCCGTCGTCGCCGGGGAAGAGCGGGAGGTAGCGGATGCTCGCTTCCACGAGGTCCTGGAAGAAGTGCGTGCCGAACGACACGTCGGGCACGTAGTTGCCCTTCTTGGCGGCAATCTCCATCAGCATCGCGGTGTTGTTGATGTCCGAGTAGGTGACGCTCACGCCGAGCTTGATGTCGCCCCGGCTGCCCCAGCGCCCGGGGCCCATGAGGATGAACTGCCGCTTGGGCAGCAGCTTGTTGAGCCGGCCGATGACGCGGCCGACGTCCTTCAAGTCCGTGAGGTTCTCGACCTGGTCGTACTCGTCGGGATCGACGTAGACGACGTGCGTGATGTCCGGCACGCGACCGTTGGAGACGTACTTGTTCGCCGAGAAGAGGACGCGTTCGAACGGCAGGTCGCGCGGAATGGCTGACGGTGTCGCGTCCCGCGAGAAGCTCTGAGGCCGGCACTGGAGCAGGTACAGATCCTTGCCGTCCGAGGCGAACTCGATGTCGACCGGTGATCCAATCCGCTCGCGCAGCAGCTTGAGCAGCGCCTTCATCCGCGCCATGAACGGCGTGCTGCTCACCAGGCCGTCGAACGTGACCACGGTGTGCGACTCGGCCGGGTCCCATCCGAAGCCGACGGGCCGATGGATGCCCTCGCTGTCGTACACCGAGGCGATCAGCTCGAGGGCGGGGTACTCGCGGCCGTACTCGCGGAACAGGTCCCCGGCGTCCACGGTCTCGAAGCGCCGCGTCTCCAGGTTGATGACGTCGATCTTCCGAGGAGCGTACCGCAGGATCTCCTCGGGCCGGACGTTGACGCGCAGCCCGGGCTGTCCCGGTGCGACGAGGATCGGATAGTCGTCACCGACGCGATCGACCGCGCGCGTGCCGAGGCCGGGCACCAGACGGACGAGGCCGTCCTCGCGTTTGATGCGCGGCGACCACCGGAATTCGTTGTGACTGAAGGCGACGCCGGCGAACGACGGCATGAAGTACGGGCCGACGCGCGTGCCCACGACCTCCTGGATCATGATGCCCATCTCTTCGTGCAGGTCGAGGAGATTGCGTTCGGCGCGGTACTCGATCGGGTCCGCGCCGAAGAGCGACGCATAGACCTCCGCGATCGCGTCCATGAGCGCGCTCAGACGTTCGCCCTTCGTGCCGACGTTGGCCAGGAAGAGGCTCTTGTACTTGCCTGAGAACGCCGCGCCCATCCGATCCTCGAGCAGGCTGGAACTGCGGACGATGAGCGGCTTGCCTTCGAGATCGTCGAGGGCCAGCGACAGCCCCTTCATGATCTCCGGCGCGAACCGCGAGTTCTTGAACACCTGGACGATGTGCGGGTACTCGCGCCGAATCTGCTCGATCTCGAGGTACTTCCGGTTGTAGACGTCCTCGAGCTGGTTGTACTCGACGAAGCTCATGAGGCCGTCGGACGCGATGTACCACGTCTTCGGCACCTTGATGCTGCTCAGCAGTTCGGAGTATTCGCTGCACTTCCGGATGATCTGCGAGGCGAGCAGCATGCCGGCGCTCTTGCCTCCCAGCTTGCCGTGACTGGCGGGGGGGCTGATGATGTGGTTGACCAGCTCGTAGAAATCGCCTATCTCGATGTAGTTCTTGGCGGTGTTGATGAACTCGAGATCCTCGGTGAAGAACCGGCGGGCGAGCGACACGCGCAGGCCGATCTGAACCGACAGCGAGAGTTCTTCGTCCTCGACGGCGAGCTGGTGGTACCGCTCGAGCGCCTGGCCGATGTCGGTGAGCGACGTGCACTGGTTCTCGACCGCTTCAACGAGGAACCCGGTCTTGTCGTCCTTGATCCACTTCTGGATGCACGAGACGATCTCACCCTCGCTCAGGTGCGAGGCGGCGATGCGGAAGGCGTCCTCCGTGAGCGCCAGCAGGTCCTCGATGCTCTTCTTCCGCAGCGGGATGTTGTCCTCGAACCCATCGGACTGCTGCGTGAAGTCCGCGGCGAAGCGGTGCAGCAACTGCTGTGCCTCGTCGATGCCGTTCCAGCACAGGTAGTTCAGCATGCGGCGCGAGATCCGCATCAGCAGGTGCTGGTCGGTCTTCCGCAGGAACTCGATGATGACCCACCACTCGCGCTTCTCGGGTGAGGCGAGGTTCTCGATCGCCGACTGCCAGTTGCGGAGCGTGGTCTGCAGCTGTCGCTGCATCAGGAAGTGCGCGAGGCGCTCGGCAATCGTGTCGATCAGCTTCCGTTCTTCCTTGAGGAACGGCCCCTCGTCGGCGCGCGGCATCTGACGCGTGTAGAACATCTCGATGCTGCCGACCTTCTCGCCTTGCACGATCACGTCCGCGCGCAGCGCCCACGGCGTCTCGGTCACGCGCGGCAGCTGATACACCTGGCTCTCCAGGGTGATCTTCGCCCAGCACACGCTCGGGTACTGCCAGCCGCCCGGCAACACGTCCAGCAGCCGCCGGCACACGTCGTCCACCGACGCGTCAGCCTGGTTGATCAGTTCGTGAACCTTGTAGAGCGTGTGCAGTTCCTTCGCACGCTCCTGCAGTTGCTCGATGATGTTGTTGACGGGCTGATTGCCGGGGTTCATGAGTGTGGCGTCACTCCCTGACGCGGGATTCCCAAAGGACGACTCCGTGCCCCGTCCGGCCGTCCACCTCGACCCGAAGGGGACGCGGCACGCGAACGTGGCGGACGAACGCGGTCTCGGCAACCGCCGGCAGACGCGACAGACCGTCCCAGTCGATCGCGAACGGGCCGTCGAACGCGACCGAGAAGTAGCTGACGTTGAAGCTGGAGATGTTGTGGAAGAAGTGCGAGCCCTGGCTGAGATCCACGTTCATCGACGGCAGCGTGGCCTCGACGATCGCACGCGCCCCGCCGATCTGCGACCAGGCCACGGGGATGCCCAGCCACGGGTCCGAACTGCCCCAGCGCCCGAATCCGAGGAGCAGGTACGGGGTGCCCTGGTCGATGAGCCGCAGGTTGAGGTGCGCGATGTCCTCCGCGATGGCCGGCGTGTGCCTGGTCTCGAACGCGTCAGGCCGGACATAGACGATGTCCTGGATGTCGGTGAGGATGCCGTTGCCCATCACCCGATCGGAGGCGAGCAGCACGTGGGAGCGGTCGACGGCGTCGAGATCGACGTTCACGACCGTGTCGGACACCGACATCGGCCGGACCTGCAGGAAGCCGAACCGCGCGGGGCCATCCTCGTCCTCGGCGGGGAAGGTGACGGCGAACTCGATTTCCACCGGCGCGCCCAGGGCGTCCTGGCAGAGACAGAGCATCGCCTTGAGCAGCGCGTTCAACCCGTACTCCTCGAGCACGAGCAGCGGCGCGAAGTTCAGCACGCGGGGGCCGCGGATGCCAACCCCCATCGACATCCGATCCGACCGCGCGTCGTAGGTCGAGGCCAGGTACCGGAGGGTGCCGTCCTCGTCGGCGTCGGGGAGGGACCCGTGGACCAGGTACTCGGCTTCGGTCAGCGGATCGTACGCCGCGGGCCGTCCCATGTTCACCGCCCAGAACTGCACCTGCGTCTGCTTCAGTAGTTCGCCGACCGACCCGTACGGCGGCGTGGCCTGCGGGTACGCCGGCGAGTAGCTCCAGGTGATGCCCCCGTCCACGATGCTCTTCCCGAGGCCGAGCGCGAGATTGACGACGCCGTCCTCGGGCCGCGTGCGGCCGCTCCGGTAGAAGCTGTAGGAGCGCGCCACGCCCGACAGTTCGGGGTAGAACAGGTCGCGGTGGCGGCGGCCGACGATCGCCTGGAGGATCACCGCCATCCGGTCGTCCGAGCCGTGCCCCGTGAGGCGCCGGTAGTTGCGCGCGTTGGCGAAGAACGTCGAGGCGTAGACGAACTTGATCGCCTCGACCAGACGATGGAACCGTGATTCGACATCGTGCTGGTTGTTCGGGATCATCTTCGTCGCGTAGACGCCCGCGAACGGCTGGTGAAGCGCATCCTCGAGCAGGCTCGACGAGCGGACCGCGAGCGGCGTGTGGACCTGCCGGATGAGCGCCCACAGGTCGCCGACCAGTTCGGTCGGCAGGGCGGCGGCGAGGAACGCGGCCGCGATCCGATGATCGGGCTCGCCAGACGTCGCCAGGTCCCAGAGCTGGTTCTCGGCCATGAACGTCTCGAAGACATCCGTGGCCACCACGGTCAGCGTTGGCACGGTGACGTCGAAGTGCCGTCGCGCCCGTTCATCGAGACGCGTCGCGAGCATGTCCTTGACGGAGAGCAGGCTGTGGGCCTTGCCGCCGTACTCGCCGCTGCCGATGCACGTGAACTGCTCGCTGCCGTCGAAGAAACGGCGATCGAACCGAGGGACGGCTGGTCGGGTATGCAGGCTGTTGGGCATGGCGCCAGCTGAGCGGGCCGTCGCGTTCTACGTGTTCCGTACCGCGTCTCTCGGTCCAGGACGCGTCTCTGACCATCCTGCCAGGCGGTCGGTCGTCGTGCCGAAACGAGGATACCGCATCCGCCGGAACGGAGGAAGGAGGGCTTAAGCTGTCGCTTAACAGAGTGGGGCAAGGCGGGAAGGCGGCGGCAGACAAAGTAAGCAGGGCGGCCCTTTCGAGCCGCCCCATCGGTTCCGACTGACCGCGTCAGTATCCACTGACCGCGTCAGGTCCGACTGACATGTCTCAACTTTAGACCCAGCCGCGGTCCTTGCACGCCTTGGCGACGCGATTCACCGAGATCACGTACGCCGCGTCGCGCATGTACAGCTTCTGCTTGCGCGCCAGGTCGCTGACCGCGTTGAACGCCGCGGTCATCTTGGTGTCGAGCTTGCCAAGGACCTCTTCGCGTTCCCAGTAGTAGTTCATGTTCCCCTGCACCTGCTCGAAGTAGCTGCAGGTCACGCCGCCGGCGTTGGCCAGGAAGTCGGGGATCACGAAGATGCCTCGCTCGTGGATCACCTTGTCGGCCTCCGGCGTCGTCGGGCCGTTCGCGCCCTCGGCGATGAGCTTCACCTTGGGGTGAATCTTGCCGACGGTCTCCGCCGTGACCTGGTTCTCGATTGCCGCGGGCAACAGGACTTCGACTTCCTGCTCGATCCACGCGTCGCCCGGAAGGATCTCGTAGCCGAGCTTCTTCGCCTTGCTCTTGTCGATGCCGCCGAAGTGGTCCGTGATCCCCATCAACTCGTCGGGGTCCACGCCGGCCAGCTTGCGGAACGTGTAGGACACCTGGTCTTCCTGGTCCCAGCACGACACGCAGATCACCTTGCCGCCGAGCTGCCGGTAGAGGCGAACGGCATACTGCGACACGTTGCCGAAGCCCTGCACCGCCGCCTTGCAGTCAGCCGGCTTGAGGCCGAGTTCACGCAGTGCCTCGCGCACCGTGAAGATCACGCCAAAGCCCGTCGCCTCGGTCCGGCCGAGGGAACCGCCCATGCCCACCGGCTTGCCGGTGATGAAGCCGGGGTAGCGGCCACCGTGAATCGCCTCGAACTCGTCGAGCATCCACAGCATGTGCTGCGGGTTCGTCATCACGTCGGGTGCTGGCACGTCGTTGACCGGGCCGACGTTCTTCGCCATCTGGCGCACCCAGCCGCGGCAGATCGCCTGCTGTTCGCGCTGGCTGAGGTTGTGTGGATCGCAAATGACGCCGCCCTTGCCGCCGCCGAGCGGGATGTCCACCACCGAGCACTTCCACGTCATCCAGGTGGCCAGCGCGCGGACCGTATCGAGCGTCTCGTGCGGATGGAAGCGGATGCCGCCCTTGGCCGGGCCCCGGGCGTCGTTGTGCTGGACGCGGAAGCCACGGAACACCTTCACGGTGCCGTCGTCCATCCGAACCGGAATTGCGAAGGAGAATTCCCGAATCGGGTTGCGGAGCAGTTCCCGGGTGGCCGAATCGAGATTGATGATGTCGGCGACCTTGTCGAACTGAGCCTGTGCCATCTCGAACGGATTGAACGCTTTCTTATTCACGGATTATCCCCTCTCTTCTGTCGACCCGCCTCGATGGAGGCGGTAATAAGGCCAGTGGATCCTTCCGATCGATCAAAAAGTCTATCACGGCGCAACCCGGTCCTCGCGATCGATACGATGGGACGTGAGGTTGCGGATTGGAGCACCAGTCAGGTGCGTACCGAGGATTGAGGCGGACCCGTCACACGAACCAGAATCCGGAACGGACTCGGGCGGCCACCAAGCGGGCCGGACTCGCATCGGACCGTCCTTCAGACTAGAAGGTTGGCACGGAAGAGTCAAGGCCGGCGTCCCGTGTCCGGCGGCGGCGCGTGGTAGGCTGGCGTGTGGACTCCGACACGGGCGCACAGCCTCGACTGCCATTCGGTCCGGTGCCTCGCCCCCCGCGCGGCGGATCCGTTCGCGACACCCTCATCGCCCGTGGTCGCCCGCTGGTGGTGACGTACGTGCGCCACCGGCGCGCGCGGCACTACCTGCTGAGACTCGACGCGGACGGCAACGTCCGCATCACCGTGCCATGGCGAGGTTCGCGTGAGGAGGCCAATCGCTTCATCCGCGAGAAGATCTCGTGGATCGAGCGCGAGCGATTCCGTCAATCGCTTCGCCAACCCGGGCGTCGGTGGGAGGCCGGTACGCCGGTGCTCCTGGACGGGGAAGAGGTCGGTTTGGCGGTGATCGAGAACGCCGGTCAGCGCACGGTATCGGTCGGTCCCCATCGCGTGCCGCTCTCGGACGGCGATCCGGTCGACCTCAAACCCGTCGTCGAGCGCCATCTCCAGCGTGTCGCCACGGTCATGCTGGACGCCCGCCTGCGCGAACTCGCCGCGGAGCTTCGCGTCACCGTCGTCGCCGTCACCGTGCGCGGCCAGCGCAGCCGCTGGGGGTCGTGCTCGCCGTCCGGACGCATCTCGCTCAACTGGCGGCTCATCCAGTTGCCGCCCACCGTGCGCGACTACGTGCTGCTCCACGAACTGACGCACCTGCGTCATCCGAACCACTCCAGGCGGTTCTGGCGTGCGCTCGAGCAGGTGTGCCCGAACCTCGCCGACGCACGCGCCTGGCTGCGCGGCGCCAGCCTGCAGACCATGTAGGGCGCGTCGCCAAATCCGTGCTCGGTCGATGGGCTGAAGCCCCGCCCTCTCACCTACGGGACGATTTCGAACAGAATTGCCGGCAGGCATGCGAGCGTCAGGCGGCGGCGCTGGGACTTCGGGGCCTGGTTGCCGGCGGCCACGCGCTCGCCCGACACGGTGACGATGAGGTTACCCTTCGAGCCGGCCTTGGCCTTCGCCGCGTCCGCGCGCACGACGATCTCCGCGCCGCCCGCCGTCACCGACACGTCGGCCAGCGATAGCCCCTCGGGCGGCTCGCTCAGCTCCAGCCCGATCTGGTCGAACTGGCGCAGTGGCGGCAACGACACCCGGATCCTGGCACTGCCGCCTGCGGGAACGCGCACCGGCTGGGGCGTCATGACCCGCGCCCACGACCGCGTGGCTCCCCGCCGTATGACCGAGACACGTAAGGCGTCGACCGGCACCAGGTGGCGGTAGGCGAAGGCTTGCATCATGTTCTCGGCCGGCACGGCGCGGTGGGAGACGGACCGGCCATCAATCGTGGCACGACCTTCGACAACCAGGCCGACCGGCGTGTCGGTCGGCACCGGCGGAACGGTGAGCGTCACGCGGATCTGGTCCTGGCCCGCAGGTACGACTCCTCCGCTCAGCGAGAACCCGTCCGACGCGTCCTTCAATGACAGCGCGATGTCCCCTGCGAAGCCGTCCTTGCGGATGGCGTGGACGGAGACGGGGATGGTCGCGCCGGCGGCGGCGTTCACGGCCGACGGGGTCATGCGCAACTCGAAATCCGGCCGTGGCGGGCCGACGGACAGGCGGTAGCCATAGTCGGCTCCCCCCTTGCGCTGCCTGTCCCCGATGCGCAGCAGGTAGATCCCGTTGGCGGGCAGCGTCGCGATGATCAGCGAATCGGCCTGGTGAGTGACCAGGGCGGCGGCTTTGTCGTCGTGGTCGTCGTTGAATGCCACCCGGACGCCGGCCGCGTCGGTCAGTTCGAGCACGGAATCGAGTGGTGAGCCCAACCGCCGCCCGAAGACCTCGGCGACGATGCGGCCACCGGCGCGGCCCGTGAAGCTGTAGACGTCGACATCCCCCGGCTGCTGGATTCGGCCATTCACGATGACCGGGAGCGAGATGCGCTGCGCGGTCTTCGCCGTGTCGTTCGGTTCGCGCTCGGTCACCTCCGGCAGCTGGTCCACGGCGAAGGAAACCCGGTTCGACGAGACCTCGCCGCGTCGCATCGACAGAGGATAGACTCCGGGCGTCGCGTGCGTCGCGTCCATCGTGGCCCGGCTGGTCGACAGGTTCCAACCGGTGGCCTGGACGGTCGTCTTCACGCCCGCCGGACCGCCAAGAGGAAAGATCGACGTCAGGAACGGAACTTCGCCGATCGTGATGCGGTAGACGAAATCCTCGCGCCCACGGTAGAGCGCGTCCTTGATCTCGACGACGTATTCACCCTCGCTCGGCACCTTGAAGTGGATCACCGGATCGGGCAGGAACCGATCGTCATCGTCGTACGCCACCTCGCGGCCGTTGGCGTCGTAGAGCGTGAGCACCGCCTGGAACCATCCGGGCACCGCGTCGGCCAGGTAGGGCATCAGCTCGCGGGCGCTGGCGGCGATGATGAGGTCTGCGCCCTTGCGCGCCTCGAAGCGGTAGCGGTCGACGTCTCCGGGCACGTACTGCTGTCCCTGCCTCGGAAAGAACTGCGCACGGTCGGTGTCGCCCGGCACGAGCCGGCCGTTCACGACGGCCGGCAGCGTCACCGCGGTTTCCGCGTCCGCGCGGCTTTGCTTCTCCTCGTTCTCGCGAAACTCGGGCAGTTGGCCCACACAGAACACCACAGGGTCCGACAGGCCGAGTGGCGTCATCAGCCGCAGGAACCGCGGCCCGGCGACGGCTTCGGGTTCGATGAGGATATCGAGGGCCACGATCTCGGCGATGACGGGGTTCTGATTGCGACGCAGCGAGTCGGCCATCTTCAGCCGGAGCTCGGCGACCTGCCTGCGCACCTCGGGATCGGGACCGCCTTTCAGCAACTCCTGAACCTTGTCGCGCGACTCGCCGATTTCCTTCTGGGTCAGCGGCTTGTCGTAGCCGACGACCTCCGCGCGCACGCCGCCGCCCGACACCACGGGCGCCGCCGCGCCCTCGAGATATCGACCCCCGACCTTGACGTGGACCGTGGTGCCGCGCTGGCCCCCCGCCGGATAGACGTAGCCGATGTGCGGGGAATTCTGCTGCCCGAGGGCAGGAGCCGCGAGCAGCGTGGCGGCCGCGAGGCCGAGCACTGCGGACGTTTTCGTTCGAGGCATGCCGCTCCACTCCACGGATTACATGATTTCTCGGAGGATCCGATCGGGGCTCGCCCCATCAGCGGCGGTGGGAACGGCGCGGATGTCGAGTCCCTCGGGGTTTGGCAGTTTCGCGTCGGCCGACACGCCGAGCAGTTCGTACATGCTACCGATGAGATCGGCCGGCGAGACCGGCCGGTCCGTCACTTCTTCGCCCCGGCCATCCGACGATCCCACGACGTGGCCCCCCCTGAATCCGCCGCCCGCGACGAGCGCGGAGAACGCCGGGCCCCAGTGTCCCCGGCCGCCGTTCCACGGTGGTTCCCACTGCACCTTGGGCGTCCGGCCGAACTCCCCGCAACACCAGATCATCGTGCTGTCGAGCAGTCCCCGCGCGGACAGATCCTGGAGCAGCGCGGCGAGTCCCTTGTCGAGCTGCGGCAGCTTCTGGCGCATCAGCTGGAAGTGCTGCTTGTGCGTGTCCCATCCCTTCGAGTTGATCGTGATGTACGGCACGCCGCGCTCGACCAGCCGGCGCGCCACCAGGCACGATTGCCCGAAGGTGTTCTTGCCGTAGCGCTCGCGCTCGTCGTCCTTCTCCTGTGAGAGGTCGAAGACCTTGCCTGCCTCGCCGAGGATCAGTTCGTAGGCCTGGTCTTCGGTCTGCGCGAACGCCTGGAGCGCAGCGTTCTCGGGCGCGGCCTTCCCCAGCGTGTCGAGCTGGTGCAGCAGCGCGCGCCGGTCTCGCTGGCGCTGGTCCGAGACTCCCGGCGTGATTACCCCCTGGACCGCGAACGGCGTTTGCGCGGGGTCGCCGCCCGTGGCAAACGGGGCGTAGCGCTGGCCCAGGAAGCCGGCTTCAGAAAAGCGGCCCTGCAGATCCGTGAGGACGACGTACGGCGGAATGAGGCCGGAGTAACCCGCGCTGTAGCCCTTCAGCAGTGCGACGACCGCGCCCACACCGGGATAGACGAGCCTGGCTCCCGGCTTGCGGCCCGTCTGCACCGTGTAGGCGGCGGTCTCATGGGCGTTGGTGTCGTGCGTCATGCTTCGGATCAGCGAGTACTTGTCTGCCTGTCTGGCCAGCAGGGGCAGCAGTTCGCCAATCCGAATCCCACTGACGTTCGTCTCGATTGGTGTGGCGAGCGGGCCGGTGTAGTCGTTGCCGGCCTCGGGCTTCGGATCAAACGTGTCGAGGTGTGACGGTCCGCCCCACAACCAGATCTGGATGACCGCCTTGGCGCGCGCCGCCGGCGCCATGGCCCGCGTCCGGGCACCCAGTCGGTCGGCCAGCAACAGGCCGGCCGTGCCCCAGACTCCCCGACGTATCGCCTCGCGCCGTGTCAGTGGCATGTCTCGTCCTTCAATGACGGTACCGGAACTCGGCGGTGTTGATGAGCGCCCACGCCAGATCCTGGACCGCCGCTCGTCGGTTGCCGCCAACCGATCGCGCATATCCGGTTGCGATCTTCAGTTCCTCGTCGGTCGGCGGGCGGGAGAGGATCGTCAGGTACAACGTCGTGGCGATTTCACGCGCATCGCCCTTCGTCTGGAGCAGTGCCTGCAGCTTCGGGCCCTGCTGAAGCTTCCGCTGAATGTCGGTCGAGTTGAGCAGGTAGAGCCGCTGGGCGGCCGTCGGACGCGTCGTCCGCTCCGCAGCACGTCCCGTGTCGCGCGCGGGACGGCCGAACGTCTCGAGGAACGCACTCCTGATGCTGCCGTCCGCCAGCGCGATGGCACGCTGGTCGGGCGGGATGAACGTGAAGGGTTCGGGGATCGGGCTCGAGTACTGTTCGGCGGATCCGGTGATCTGTACGATGGCGTCGATCAGTACCTCGGCGTCGAGCGGCCGCACCACCGCCGCAGCGAAGTAGGTGTCCGCGTCGGCGCGCCCACCCGACGCGACGGCCGAGAGCTGATAGGTGCTCGAGTTCAGGATCAGGCGGTAGAGGGACTTCGGGTCGAACCGCGCGGCAACCAATTCGCGCTCGAGGTACGCGAGGAGTTCCGAGTGCGTCGCGGGGTTGTCCGGCCGAATGTCGTCCGGTTCGTGGACGATCCCGCGGCCGAGCAACCAGAACCAGATGCGATTGACCAGGCTGCGGGCGAACCAGGGATTCTCCGGCGAGACGAGCCACGCGGCGAATACCTCGCGGGGATCCTGGTCCGAAGACAGGCGGGCGGCAGTGCCGTCTGGAAATACGGCGGCGGGCATCTGACCGCCTGCCGTGGGCGCGCGCGCCTTGTCGGGGTCGAAGAAGACGATCTCTTCCTTCCACTCGCCGGTGTTCTTGTAGCCAATCTGCGAGAAGAAGGCCGCAAGTCCGGCGACGCGCTCGGCCGGCCAGTTCTCGATTCGCGCACCCATGAAGGTCTCTGCGACCATCGCGGCGATCGCCCGGGGCTCCCGGCTCTGGGTGGCGCGATAGAAATTGACGGGCGCCACGCGGAAATTGCTGCCGCTGGCGGTCAGCAGTTCGCGCGCGAACCGGTCATAGGGCAGATTGTCGCGAATGGCGGTCCGGATCCACCGATGGTAGGCCTGCACCGCGTTCGGCCACAGGTTGATCGGAAACTCCGATTTCACCCGCAGGGCGTCGCACCATTTCATCGCCCAGTAGTCGGCGAACTCGTCCCGCTGGAGCAACCGATCGATGAGGGCCTGCCGCTTGGTCGGCGACGTCTCGTCGATGAACGCGCGCGTTTCGTCGGCCGTCGGGAGCGTGCCAATCACATCCAGGAACACGCGGCGGACGAAGACCGCGTCGGAACAGAGCCGCGCGGGCTGCACGTTGAGCTGCTTCAGACGGCCGAAGACGAGCGTGTCGATCGTGTTGCGAATCGGGGGCGCGGCCCCCGGTTCGAGCGGGGATGATTGTCGGGTTCCGGTTGCTGGTGCCGCGGACAGATCGGCGCCTGGCCACGCGGCGGCCAGCACGAGGACGAACGCAACGAGTACCGTTCTCATGATGTGCACGTCAACATGTCGGCGGGGCTTGTCGCTGCCGAGTGGCGCCCGAGCGCGGCCGCGACAGCGGCGACCTGCCTCGTGAGACGGGCGAACGCCTCTGGCGTCAGCGATTGCGCGCCGTCGCTCCGGGCATTGGCCGGATCACAGTGGACTTCGATGAGCAGGCCGTCGGCGCCGGCGGCGACCGCGGCACAGGCCAGCGTCGGGACCATCCAGGCCTCGCCCGTCCCGTGACTGGGATCCACGAGCACCGGCAGGTGGGTGTGCCGGTGGAGCAGCGGCACGGCGTTGAGATCGAGCGTATTGCGCGTCGAGGGTTCGAACGTCCGAATGCCCCGCTCGCACAGGATGACGCGGTCGTTGCCGGCGGCGAGCAGATACTCGGCCGCCTGCAGGTACTCGGTGAGCGTCGCGCTCATGCCGCGTTTCAGGAGCACGGGATGCCGGCTGCGGCCGACCTCCTCGAGCAGCGTGAAATTCTGCATGTTGCGCGACCCGATCTGGAGGATGTCGGCGTGCGCCGCAACGATCTCGATGTGGCGCGGGTCCATGACCTCGGTGACGACCGGCAGACCCGTCTCCGCCCGAGCCAGCGCGAGGAGGGCGAGGCCCTCATGCTTGAGGCCCTGAAAGCTGTACGGGGACGTCCTTGGCTTGAACGCGCCGCCGCGCAGCGCCTTCGCGCCGGCCGCCCGTACGGCCCGGGCCGTGGTGAGGATCTGCTCTTCGCTCTCGACCGCGCACGGCCCGGCGACGATGACGACCTCCCGACCGCCGAAGTCCACGCCGCGCACCGAGACGACCGTGCCGCCGGGCCGGTTCTGACGATCCACGAGCATGGCGGGCGGCAGGTCGTGCATCACCGGTCTCCCACCCGGCGTGGGACCACGGCGATGGCTTCGATCTCGACCAGGAGATCCTCGCGGCACAGCCGCGCCTGGATGCCGGTGCTGGCCGGGAGCGGTTCGAGGCCGAGCCAGGTGAAGAGAGCCGTGCGGACCTCGTTGAAGTCCTTGTAGTCGCGCTCGATGTCCCGCAGGTAGCAGGTCGTGCGCACGACATCCTGCCAGGTGGCGCCCTCGGAGGCGAGTAGGCCGGCGATGTTCCGGTAGGTCCGCCACAGCTGTGCCCGGAAATCCCCCACGTTCGTCGTCTGGCCGGCCTCGTCGATGCTGGCCGTGCCCGAGATCATGATCATCGACTTGTCGCCGAGGTCGAAACGGATGGCGCGGGCAAACGACGAGGGCCGCGGATAGTCGTACGCCTCGTTCAAGATCGCCCCGGCGGTCACCGCCCGTTTCTCTACGGGTTCGCGCGAGGGGCCGGTACCGGCGGCCAGGCCCGGCGAGGGAATCCGGCCATCGGCCGTCAGGATGCCGAGCGCCACCATCTCCCGGCGTTCTTCGTCCGAACGGGGCCGGAGACTGACGGTGAGAACCGGGGGAGGGATGAGCGTTGAGGTAGCCATGGGTTTCCCTTCCGAGGCCGGGGCCAGGCCCGGCTCTTCTTCACCCTTAGACAGGGAATGCCGGCTGGACGTTGAAGCCCGGTGGGCCAGGGCCACGGGCTGGACAATGTGGGTTAGAATCAGCGACTCAATCCCGATGAGACGATCCGTCACCCTGCTGTGCGTGTCGTTGATGATCGTCCTGGCGATCGCCGCGTCCGGCGACGCCCAGACCACCGGAGGTCTGTCGGGGCGTGTGACCGATCCGTCCGGCCTGGGTGTCGTCGATGTGGTCGTGACCCTGACGGGACCGCCGCTGCCAAACGTCGCGCGCACGATCCGGTCCGACGCGAGCGGGACCTACCAGTTCAAGGACCTGGCCCCAGGCGTCTACCGGGTGTCGTTCGAGTTCCAGGGCTTCGAGCCCCAGACGCGAGACGTATCGATCGGGGATGCGGCCCAGCTCCCGCTCGACATCCGCCTCGAAATCGCTGCCATCCCCCAGACGGTCAAGGTGACGCACGATCTCGAGGACAACGAGATGCCGCGCGATGTCCGACCGGGTGAAGTGACGTGGCCGGCGGACGCCCTGGACCGCCTTCCCATCGGACGATCGCCGGAAGAAGTGGCGTTGATGACGCCCGGGGTGACGGCCACGGGGCCTGGTGGGGCGCTCACCATGGCGGGGGCGTTCTCCTACGGCAACCTGTTCCTCGTGGACGGCATGGTGGCCAACGACAGCACGCGCGGCCAGGCGCGCGGCTTCTACATCGGCGAGGCCGTGAAGGAAACGCGGGTCGCAGCGGGCGCGGTGCCCGCTGAGTTCGGACGGTTCCAGGGCGGTGTCGTGCAGACGATCACACGGTCCGGCGGGAACACGTTCAGCGTTTCCGGCCGTGTCGGGCTCACGAACGACTCCTGGCGAGCCCTGACCCCCTACAAGGGCGACCAGACGTTGAACCACCGCGTCCCCACTTGGGAGGCCGTCGTGGGCGGGCCGGTCGTCAGGAATCGGATCTACCTCCTGGTGGCGGCCATGGCGGCGCACAGCGAGCAGAGCCGGACGCTGGCCTACACGCGCGGGAACTACCCGTACGGAGAAGACGATCGAAAGTACCAGGTGAAGGGGACCTGGACGCCGTCCAGGGCGCACACCATCCGGGCCACGTACTTCCGCGTCGATTCCTCGCGGCAGGGCGTGAACGCCGGATCCGTGATGGACCGCGCGAGCCTCTACGACAACGAGTCGCCCGAGTCGCTGTCCGGGCTGACGTACAACGCGGTCGTGTCAGAGCGGTGGCTGCTCGAAGCCCGCTACTCACAGCGCCGGCTGACGTACTCGGGGTTTGGTTCGAGCGACACCGGCCTGGGCGGCGGCACCCCGATCTGGGATCGATCGCGGTCGGATGCGCGGTTCAACTCACCGGCCGGTTGTGCCGTCTGCCCCGACGCGGCCGATACGCGGAACAACCAGGACGTGGCGGCGAAGCTCTGGTTCAGTCTGCCGACGAGCCGTCGCGGCGTCCACGACGTGACGGTCGGCTTCGACCTGTTTCGGGAGACGCGGTATACGAACGCCTATCAGTCGGGCAGCGGATTCCGCGTTCGGGCCACGCGGTCGATCATCCAGGGTGACCAGGTGTATCCCGTCTTTCTCCCCGATCGGACGACGTGGATTTACTGGACGCCGATTCCGAAGAACTCGGCGGGCAACGACCTGCGGACGTACTCCGCATACGTCTCCGATGCCTGGCGCCTCTCGCCCCGGATGACCGTGAAGGCCGGTCTGCGGGTGGACCTGAACGACGACCACGACAGTCTCGGCGCCCGGGCGGTGAATGATCTCGCCGCGAGCCCCCGGCTGGGCGTCACGTGGGATCCGGCCGGCACAGGGACGTGGCAGCTGAGCGCGGGATGGGCGCGGTACCTGACCGCCATCAACACGAACGTGGCCGACGCGGCCTCGGCGGGCGGCCGTCCGGCGACGTACGTGTATGACTACCTCGGACCGGCGGTCAACCCGACGGCGTCGGCGACGCTCACGCCGTCGCACGTGGCCCTCCAAACGCTGTTCGCGTGGTTTCTCGCGTCTCCCGGCGTGGGCCGTGCCACGCGCAGCGCCCCCTCGATCCCGAGCGTCAACGTGCGGATGGACCCGGACGTCGGGCCGCTCGACACCCGCGAAGCGATGGTTGGCGTGTCACGCCAGTTGGGCCGCCGCGGGTTCGTGCGGGTCGAGGGCATGTACCGTCGATTTCTGAATTTCTACGCCACACGTCGGGACAGGGGGACGGGCAAGATCGTGGACCCGATCGCGGGCACGAACGATCTGGTGCTCATCACGAACGCCGATACCGACGTCTCGCGGTCCTACAAGGGGTTGTTGACGCAGTTCAGCGTCCGGGCCACCGCGCGCATCCAAGCGTCGGCCTCGTACACGCTGGCCTCCACGCGGGGCAATGTCGATGGCGATGATGCGAGCACTGGACCGTCGATGGTCACGCTCACCGACTATCCGGAGTATCGCCGCGTGTCGTGGAGTGCGCCGGACGGTCCGCTCGCCAGCGACCAGACGCATCGCCTGCGGCTGTGGACGACCTGGGATCTGCCCGTGTCGTCGCGCGTTGGGCGGCTGACGATGGCGCTCGTGCAGCGGGTGGAAACGGGCAGCCCGTGGTCTGGCGTGGCGAACATCAATCCCAAGGCGTACGTGGTCAATCCGGGATACGTGAGCCCGCCGACCTCGGTGCCGTACTACTTCACGCCCCGCGGGGAGTTTCGCACGGATACGCTGACGGCGACGGACATCTCGGTCAACTGGTCGCGCCGGCTGCCGCACCTCCGGAAGGGCCAGTGGTTCTTCCGTGGCATCCTGACGAACGTCTTCAACCAGTCGGCGGCGCTGCGGGTGAACCGTACGGTGCTGACGCGGAACGACAGCGTGGCGTTCCAGGGGTTCAACCCGTTCGTCGACACGCCGATTCGGGGCGTGCACTACGACTACGGCCCGGACTTCGGCAAGCCAATCAACCCCACCGATTACCAGTCGCCTCGCGAGTTCTCCATCTCCCTCGGCATTCGGTACTGAATGGGCGTTCCCAATTGCTATACTGCCCCCCGGGAGACTGCCATGACTGGTCGCCTGTCGATTGCCCTCGTGCTGCTCTCGCTGTCGATTCCGGCCTGGGCGGCCGTCCCCGGCGGTCGCGTCCGGCACGCGATGTCGGTCAGTCTCGATCCCGCCACGCACCAACTCGTGGTGACCGATACGATCCAACTTCCGCACGCGTGGGCGGGCGCGGTGGATTTCGTGCTGAGCGGCGCCCTGCATCTGACTCGGAGTGAGCCCGCGGCGCGCGAGGTTCCGCTCGGCCGGGACGCGACGTTGTTCGGCATCAACGGGACCAGCGAGGACCTCGGGCGTCAGGCCCAGGTGAAGCGATATCAGGTGACGCTCGCGCCCGGGCAGGCGACGCTGACGCTTTGTTACCGCGGCGCGATGGACTTCGGTCTCTCGGACGCGAAGGAGCAGTACACGCGCGGTTTCCGCACCACGGCGGGCATCGTCGGGCCCGAGGGCGTCTATCTGGCGGGCAGCAGTTTCTGGTATCCGGCGTTCAACGGGGACCTGGTCGAGTTCGACCTGGACGTCGCGCAACCGGCCGGCTGGCATGTCATCTCGCAGGGCCATGGCACGTCACGTGACGACCGAGGTCGCGCACGCTGGGCCTCGGGCGGCGCCATGGACGAGATCGACCTGGTCGGCGGTCCGCTCCAGGTCTGGCGTGATTCGGCGGGCACCGTCGAGACTCTCGTCTACCTCCACGATCGCGATGACGCGCTGGCGGCCAAGTATCTTGCCGCGACGTCGCAATACCTCGAGATGTATCGCCAGTTGATTGGCCCGTATCCGTACCGCAAGTTCGCGCTCGTCGAGAACTTCTGGGAGACCGGTTACGGGATGCCGACCTTCGCGCTGCTCGGCAAGCAGATCATCCGCTTCCCGTTCATCATCACCTCGTCCTACCCGCACGAGATCCTGCACAACTGGTGGGGCAACTCGGTCTTCGTGGACTACGAGAGCGGCAATTGGTGCGAGGGTATGACCGCGTACCTCGCCGACCATCTGATCCAGGAGCAGCGCGGGGCGGGCGACGAGTACCGACGTTCGACCCTCCAGAAGTACCGCGACTACGTCAAGGCCGGCCGCGACTTCCCGCTCACCGCGTTCCGTTCACGCGAGAGTGCGTCGACCGAGGCGGTGGGCTACGGCAAGGCGCTGATGGCGTTCCACATGCTGCGGCTGTCGGTCGGCGATGACACGTTCCGCATGGCCATCGCGCGGCTCTATCGCGACTTCAACGGCAAGCGCGCGTCGTTTGCCGATGTCGAGAAGACGTTTGCCACCGTGAGTGGGCGCGACCTCGGCCGATTCTTCGGGGATTGGGTTGGGCGCGCAGGGGCGCCGACGCTCGCCGTCGACGTGACGCGTGCGGGTCCAGACGCCACCGCGTTCTCTGTCGAGGGGCGTCTCCGGCAGACCCAGCCGGGCGATCCGTTCGTCGTCGATGTGCCGGTCGTCGTGCAGACGACCAAGGGCGTGGTCAGCGAGGTCGTCCATCTCGATCGCGCGGCGCGGGACTTCACGATCCGGTCCACCGACGCGCCGCTGATGGTGCACGTCGATCCGCGATTCGATGTCTTCCGCAAGCTCGATCCTCGCGAGACGCCGCCCTCGATCGGACAGATCTTCGGTGAACCCCGGGTGCTCGCGCTCCTCCCGTCGGGAGCGGCCCCCCAGGAACTCGAGGCCTGGCGGACGTTGCTCCAGGGTTGGCAGTCGGCAAGCCACGCCATCGAGATGAAGCGCGACATCGAGGTGACGACGCTGCCGCGGGATCGCGCGATCTGGGTGGTCGGGCGAGAGAACACGTGGGCGGGACGACTGTTCCGGACGCACGTAGGAATGGTGTCGAGCGAATCGGCGATCGAGGTGGATGGCGAGAAGATGGCGCTCGCGAATCATACGCTGGTGCTCGTCACGCGTCATCCGGACAACGTCGAGAAGGCCGTCGGCTGGCTGGCGGTCGATCCGGCCGCCGCGTTCCCCGGTCTCGGCCGCAAGCTGCCGCACTACGGCAAGTACTCGTATCTCGGCTTCGAAGGCACCGAGCCGGTCAATGTGCTGAAGGGGCAATGGCAGGATTCGGATTCGCCGCTGCGCGTGGACGTGCGGAGGCTGGCGGGGCAGACGGCGGCCATCATGGCGCTGCCACCCGATCCCCGCAGGCCACTCGCCGAATTGCCGCCGGTCTTCTCCCAGAAGGACCTGCTGGCGCATGTCGCGTTCCTCGCCGATGCGGCGCCCGAGGGGCGCGGTCCCGGCAGCGGCGGGCACGAAGCGGCCGCGAAGTATATCGCCGAGCGCTTCAAGGCGTTCGGCCTCGCACCCGGCGGCGCCGACGGTTCGTACTTCCAGCCGTTCACCATGCCGATTGGAGGGCCGCGCGAGGAGAAGCGCGTGTCGAACGTCGTCGGGTACATTCCCGGCACGAAGATCGAGTGGAAGGATCAGGCCGTGCTCGTCACCGCGCACTATGACCACCTGGGTCTCGGCTGGCCGGATGTGCACAAGGGCGACGAGGGCAAGGTGCACCCCGGCGCCGACGACAACGCGAGCGGCGTGTCGGTGATGCTGGAACTGGCGCACACGCTGGCGGCCGGCGAGAAGCCGTCGCGCTCGGTCGTGTTCATCGCATTCACCGGCGAGGAAGCCGGCCTGGCCGGCTCGAAATACTACGCGGCTCACGCTGGACGTTTCCCGCTGCCGAAGACGATCGGTGTGATCAACCTCGACACCGTGGGTCGCCTGGGTGAGCAGAGACTGTCCGTCCTCGGAACCAGCACCGCCTCGGAATGGCAGCACATCTTCCGCGGCGCGAGCTTCGTCACCGGCGTGGAGAGCCGCAATGTGCCCGAATCCGTTCAGGCCTCCGATCAGGTGAGCTTCATCCAGCAGGGCGTGCCGGCCGTCCAGATATTCACGAGCGCACACGCCGACTACCATCGGCCCAGCGACACGCCGGACAAGATCGACGGCCCCGGCCTCGTCAAGGTCGCCACATTCGTCCGCGAAGGCGTGGCCTATCTCGCGGAGCGGGCCGAACCGCTGACGAGCACGCTCGCTCCGGCCGGCGCGAGCGGCACCCAGACCCCGGCGGCGCCATCGGCCGCGACGGGCCCGGGCGCCCCAACTCCACGACGCGTGAGCTTCGGAACGGTCCCCGACTTCGCCTTCGAAGGCCCGGGAGTGAGAGTGAGCGGCCTGGTTCCAGGTTCGCCGGCGGAGAAGGCCGGCCTCCAGGTGGGAGACGTCGTCGCCGCCATCGACGGGAGGCCGATCGCCAATCTCCAGGCGTTCTCGAACGCGCTTCGCACGCTCGGCGTCGGCCAGACGGTACGGGCGACCGTCATCCGCGGCGGCAAGGAGCTGGCGCTGTCAGTGACCCTGGCTGAACGGTGAGGTGACATGACGTATCGCTCGGCCATCATCGGGACGGGGCGGGTGGGTTCGCTGCTCGAGCGCGATCCCCGCCGGCCCAAGCCGCACTCCCATGCCGGCTGGCATCGACGTCATCCGTCGATCGAATTGGTGGCCGGCGCCGACATCGATCCGGAACGGCTGTCCGCCTTCGGCGAGGATTGGGGTATTCCCGCGGACCGTCTCTTCGCCGACTACCGTGAGATGCTCGCCGTCGTCCGGCCGGACATCGTGTCGATAGCGGCGTGGGCCCCTGCGCGGCTCGAGATGGTGTTGGCGGCGCTCGACGCGGGCGCTCGCGGGCTGTGGATCGAGAAGGCCATTGCGACTTCCATCGACGAGGCGGAGCGGTTGCGCGAGGTGATCGCGCGCACCGGCGCGACGGCCATCGTCGATCACCCGAGGCGCGCCGACGGGGCCTACCGGGCGGTGAAGCGGGTCATAGACGAGGGCACGCTGGGCGAGTTGCAGACGGTGAACTGCCTGATGAGCGGGCACCTGATGCACACGGGCACGCACGCCTGGGACGTGCTGCTCTACTGGTGCGGGCCCTGGCGCTCGGCCACCGGCTGGCTCGATGATCCGGCGGTGGACGGTGTGCAGGTGAAGGACACGGGCGGGCACGCCCACGTCGTGTTTGGCGGCGACGTGCATGCGTACGTCACGGGCCGGGACAAGCGCTACTACATCTTCCAGTTCGACTTGGTCTTCAGCGAGGGGCGGATCCAGATAGGCAACGACGTACGCCGCGTGATGCGCCCGGCCGACAGCCCGCGCTACACCGGATTCCGCGAACTCGTCGAGGTGACCGATCTGCCGCTCGACGATCCCTATCCGCACCCGATGGTGTACGACCTGGTGCACGCAATGGAAAGCCGCGTCGAGCCGGTGATGTCGGTCCGGAACGCGATCGATGCGTTCGGCCTCGGGCTCGCGCTGTTCCAGTCCGGCCTCGACAATCACAAGGTCGTGACACCCGACCTGCTCGATCGCACCCTGCGCGTCGAAAGCGTCTGACGATGTGTCGGCCCCGCGCGCCGGGGACGCATGCTGCCGAGCGGGCGAGATCCTGTCCCGCGGGCGAGCACCTCTCCCGGAGTGATTTCCCGGCCGAGCGGGTTCCGCGCGATAATGGGAGGCATGCCACCCACAACTGGAGCGCGCCCGGGAAGCGTGGCCCCAACCTCGGCGAGGCAGGCCTCCTTCGCGACAATCTCGGGCCGGCCCGTCGAGAGGCTGTACACCCCGCAATCCCTGCCGGGATTCGACGACCAGCGCGACCTGAACGTCCCGGGCGGCTTTCCGTACACGCGTGGCATCCACCCGACGGGCTATCGCGGCAAGCTCTGGACGATGAGGCAGTTTGCCGGATTTGGGACGCCCGAGGAGACGAACGCCCGCTACAAAGAACTGCTGCAGAACGGCGGCACGGGCCTGAGCGTGGCGTTCGACCTGCCGACGCTGATGGGACGCGACCCCGACCACGCGCTGTCGCTCGGCGAGGTGGGGAAGTGCGGTGTCTCGATCGCGTCGCTGGCCGACATGGAGACGCTGTTCGACGGCATCTCGCTGGCCGACGTCACGACGTCGATGACGATCAACTCGCCGGCGTCGATGCTGTTGGCGATGTATCTGGTCGTCGCCGAACGCCAGGGTGCCGACTGGAAGGCGATCTCCGGCACCATTCAGAACGACATCCTGAAAGAGTTCATCGCCCAGAAGGAGTACATCTACCCGCCGCGTCCGTCGATGCGGCTCATCACCGACGTCTTCGGCTTCTGCATGCGCGAGGTGCCACGCTGGAACACGATCTCGGTGAGCGGGTATCACATCCGGGAGGCCGGCGCGACGGCCCTCCAGGAACTGGCGTTCACGCTGCGCGATGGCGTCGAGTACGTGCAGTACGGCGTGGACGCGGGTCTCGACGTGGACGCGTTCGTGCCGCGCATCTCGTTTTTCTTCAACGCCCACAGCGATTTCTTCGAAGAGATTGCGAAGTATCGCGCGGCCCGGAAGATCTGGGCGCACGTCATGCGCGACCGGTTTGGCGCGAAGGACGAGCGCTCGCTGAAGCTCCGCTTCCACACGCAGACGGCGGGCGTCTCGCTCACCGCGCAGCAGCCCTACAACAACGTCGTTCGAACCGCCGTGCAGGCGCTCGGGGCCGTCCTGGGCGGCACGCAGTCGCTGCACACCAACTCGCTGGACGAGGCCCTGGCGTTGCCCACGAGCGAGGCTGTGACCATCGCGCTGCGGACGCAGCAGATCATCGCGCACGAGACGGGCGTGGCGAATGTCGTCGATCCGCTGGGCGGGTCGTACTTCGTCGAACGGCTCACGCTCGACATGGAGCGCGAAGCCCTTGGCATCTTCGACACCATCGACGGGATGGGCGGGATGGTGGCGGCCATCGAGTGCGGCTACCCGCAGAAGGAAATCGCCGAGAGCGCCTACCTGTTTCAGCAGGCGGTCGAGCGGCGCGAGAGAATCATCGTCGGTGTGAACGACTTCGTGGCCGATCGGGAGGATGCGATCCCCACGCTCTACATCGACGAGGCCGCGGCCGGGCGGCAGCTCGCGAAGCTGGAACGGGTCAGGCGGGAACGGGATGACGACCGTGCGAGGCGCGCCCTCGATCACCTCCGCGAGGTGGCCGCCGGAACGGGCAACACCATGGAACCGATTCTCGCCGCGGTGCGCGCGTACGCCACCATTGGCGAGATGTGCGACGCCCTGCGCGAGGTGTGGGGCGAGTACGAGGAAGTACCGGTGGTGTAGGGCTGGCCTCGAGGCCCGCCTGAGGACTTCAGATGCGGAAAATCCGAGTCGTCATCGCCAAGCCCGGCCTCGATGGCCACGACCGCGGAGCCAAGGTGATTGCTCGGGCCCTGCGCGACGCGGGCATGGAGGTCATCTACACCGGGTTGCGCCAGACGCCCGAGCAGGTCGTGGCTGCCGCGGTCCAGGAGGACGCCGACGTCATCGGTTTGTCGATCCTGTCCGGGGCGCATACGCAGATCTGTCCACGCGTCATGGAACTCGTGCGCGAGCAGGGACTCGACGATGTGCTCGTGGTCATTGGTGGCATCATTCCGGACGCGGACGTGCCGAAGCTGCAGGCAATCGGCGTCAAGGGCATCTTCCGGCCGGGCAGCTCGATGCAGGATATCGTGCGGTTCATCGAGCACAATGTCCGCGCTGCCACCGAGGCGTGAGTGGAGGCGGCTCACGGTCGATCACGGGGTTTGCGGAGCCCGCAGAGGCAACAGGCACGGTTGACTCCACGATCTCTGCGATCTCCACGTCGAATGTCACGTGGGCGAGCGGCCAGACGGGGGCCGGAGCCGTGCGGCCAGGGCGTGGCTCTATTGCGGAGATCGCCTGCCGCCGATAACCGAACGTGTAGCTCCGGCGGCGCGGTGTGTTGTGCACAGCCGACCGGGCATTCGCGGTGACCGGATGCCGTACAAACTCCTGCTTGCAGACGACAGCGTTACGATCCAGCGGGTCATCGAGCTGACCTTCGCCGACGAGGACGTCAAGGTGACGGCCGTGGGCGATGGCCAGCAGGCCATCGATTGCATCGGGGCGGATCGTCCCGACATCGTGCTGGCCGACGTGGGCATGCCGAAGCGGGACGGATACGAGGTGGCGGCCTTCGTCAAGGACAACCCGGAACTCGCGCACATTCCCGTCCTGCTGTTGACAGGCGCCTTCGAGCCGGTCGATGAGGCGCGCGCGCGCGCCGCGAAGTGCGACGGGGTGCTGGCCAAACCGTTCGAGCCGCAGATGCTGATAGGTCGCGTCAAGGAACTGTTGAGCGGCGTGAAACCATCGAGATCGGTGCCCCCGCCTCTGGTGCCGGCCGTGGCCCCGGTGGCCGTGCCACCTCCCGCGCCGCCCACTCCCGCTGCCGTGGTCGATGAGGCGGACGAGCCCACGGTGAGAATATTCGCGCCGTTACACTTCGGTGGGCAGCCGGAGCAGGCGCCGACGGCCCAGTTGCCGACGGCCCAGCCCCCGGCAGAACCTCCGCCCGCGGCGCTCGTGGTCGAGGAGATATTCGAGGCGACGCCGGTGCCGATCCTGCAGAACGACACCGACATGGTGCTCGACCCATCCTCTCTCAATCTGCGGACCGATACGCCGCCGCCGGACTCGTCGCTCGACGACTACTTCGACCGCCTGGACGCGGCCTTCGCGCACTTGACCGGCCAGCCGGCCGGCCGTGAGGGCACCGCTACACGATCGCCGGGTGACCTGTGGCCGGAGCCGACGCCTCCAGCTGCCGACTGGGCGCAGGCAGCCGTCGAGCCTCAGGCGACATTCGACGTTCACCCTCCAGCCGATCCGGCGCCATCGCTCGCGGGCGCAGACGAGGGTCGCATGCCCGTTTCGAGTCCCGTCACCCCCGCGGCGGCCGAACCGGAGGCGGCGCCGCTCGTTGCCGTCCCGGTGGCCGACGCGTTCGCCGCGCTGTTCGACGCGGAGCACCGTCACGGCCCCGAGGCGCTGAACCTCGGCGATCCGTACGCGGCTGCATCGGTGATGCTGCCCGGCACGGCGCTGACGGAGGACTTCATCCAGGACGTCGCGCGCCGCGTCGCCGAGCGTCTCGGCGATGGAGCCCTTCGCCAAGTGGTGGCGGACGTCGTCTCGACGACGACCGAACGCCTGGTCCGGGAGGAAATCGCCCGCTTGAAGGCGTCGATCCGGTAGCCGGCGCCCCCCGGCGCCTTCCCCCTTGCAGCCCGCCCGATTCCCCCGTACGATCAATAGATCTATGTCTGAACTCTCCAAAGCTTTCGAGCACGCCGAAGTCGATCCGCGCTGGTACGCCTTCTGGGAGTCGACCGGCGCCTTCCGCGCCAATCCCGGTTCGGGCAAGCCGCGGTTCAGTATGGTGATCCCGCCCCCCAACGTGACCGGATCCCTGCACATGGGGCACGCGCTCAACCACACGTTGCCCGACATCATCGCCAGGTGGAAGCGGATGTGCGGGTACGACGTCCTCTGGCTGCCCGGCACCGACCACGCCGGAATCGCCACGCAAAACGTCGTCGAGAAGCAGTTGGCCCTGGAAGGCAAGACGCGCCACGACCTCGGCCGCGAGGCGTTCGAGGTCCGCGTGTGGGAGTGGGTGCGCAAGAGCCACGGGACGATCACGGGGCAGATGCGGAAGCTCGGTGAATCGGTGGACTGGACGCGCGAGCGCTTCACGCTCGACGAGCAGCTCTCGCGTGCGGTGCGCCGCGTCTTCGTCACGCTCTTCAACGAAGGCCTGATCTATCGCGGAACCTACATCGTCAACTGGTGTCCGCGCTGCCGGACGGCGTTGTCGGATCTCGAAGTCGTCCACAAGGACACGACAGGCAAGCTGTGGTACGTGCGTTACCCCGGCGCGGACGGCAGTGAGGGGATCACGGTCGCGACCACGCGGCCGGAGACGATGTTGGGCGACACGGCGATCGCGGTGAATCCGACCGACGATCGATACAAGGACCGGATTGGCCAGCACGTGCGCCTGCCGATCATCGGTCGCGATCTGCCCATCGTGGGTGACGAGTTCGTCGATCCCGCGTTCGGCACGGGTGCCGTGAAGGTGACGCCGGCGCACGATCCGAACGACTTCCAGATGGGGAAGCGCCATCACCTGCCGGAAGTAGCCGTCATCGACGAGGACGCGAAGATTACGGCCGCCGGCGGCCCGTACGCCGGGCTGGATCGATTCAAGGCCCGCGCCGCCATTGTCGAGCAACTCGAGCGAGACGGGCTGCTGGTCAAGATAGCCGACCACCAGCACGCGGTCGGCACCTGTCAGCGTTGCAGCACAGTGGTTGAGCCGCTGGTGTCCACGCAGTGGTTCGTGAAGATCCAGCCGCTGGCGCAGGACGCGATCCGCGTCGTCGAGGAAGGTCGCGTCCGGTTCCTCCCCGAGAACTGGACGAAGACCTACTACGAGTGGATGTACAACATTCACGACTGGTGCATCTCGCGGCAGCTCTGGTGGGGGCACCGCATTCCCGCGTGGTACTGCCAGGCGTGCGGAAAGATGATCGTCTCCGAGCAGACGCCCGAACGCTGTGATTGCGGGGGCGCGCTCGAGCAGGACGGCGACGTGCTCGACACGTGGTTCAGCTCCCAGCTCTGGCCGTTCAGCACGCTGGGCTGGCCGGATCAGACCGACGATCTGCAGCGATACTATCCGACCGATCTGATGCTGACGGCGTTCGACATCATCTTCTTCTGGGTCGCGCGGATGATCATGGCCGGGACGAAGTTCGCCGGCGACGTCCCGTTCCGGGATGTGTACATCACAGGCCTGGTCCGCGACGAGCGCGGCCAGAAGATGAGCAAGTCGAAGGGCAACGTCGTCGATCCGTTGGAGGTGATGGACGAGATCGGTGCCGATGCGCTGCGCTTCACGCTCACCGCGATGGCGGCGCCCGGCATGGACATCCCGCTCTCCGAGGGGCGGATGACCGGTTACCGGCAGTTCATCAACAAGATTTGGAACGCGTCCCGCTTCGTGCTCATGCACGTGGGGGAGCTCACCGCGCGTCCCGAAGTGCCCGAGGCCCGGTCGCTCGCGCTCGTGCACCGGTGGATCCTCCACCGGCTCAACGTGGTCACCGGCGAGGTGAAGGAAGCATTCACCACCTATCGGTTCGACGTGGCCGCCGACCGCCTGTACCACTTCTTCTGGCACGAATACGCCGATTGGTACATCGAGATGGTGAAGCAGCACCTCCAGGCGGAGGGCGCCGAGCGCGACACGGCGCGCGCCGTGCTGCTCGAAGTGCACGACCGCGTGCTTCGGCTGCTGCATCCGATCATCCCGTTCGTCACCGAAGAGCTGTGGCAGCACCTGCCGCGACGCCAGGAAGATGGCCAGACGATTACGCTCGCGCGCTATCCCGACGTCCGGGCCGACTGGTCGGATGCGCAGGTCGAGGCCGACATCGAACTCCTCCAGGGCCTGGTGACGACGATCCGGACGGCGCGCGCAGAACGGACCGTGAAACCATCTGAACGGATCAGCGCCAGCGTCGAGGGGGTGAGCGAGGAACAGCAGCGGATCCTGAGCGAGCAGAAGGGATATGTGCTGGCACTCGCCGGACTCACGGCGCTGGAGTTTGGCCAGGCGACGGCGAGCGACGCGCCGGGGGCAGATCTCGTCACGCGAGTGTTCAACGACCTCCGGGTCCACATTCGGATGCCTCAGGCGGACCGCGGCGCTGAAGTGGACAAACTCCGGAAGAAGCTCGCCGACACCGAGCGCGAGATCGCGAGTGTCGACGGGAAGCTGGGCAACGAGTCGTTCGTCTCACGCGCCCCGGCAAAGGTCGTCGAGGATGCGCGAGCCCGTCGCGAGAGCCTGCGGGTCCAACTCGGCAAGATCCAGGACACCCTGCGGGACATGGGAGAGTAAGGTGGGCGTCCTCTTGCCGGCCACCGTCCCGTTGCCGCACGACGTGCGCGACGCGCTGGCAATGCGTGCCGACCGGCTCCTCGGATTCGCGTCCCGGGTGGACTGGTACGACCGGGTGCCCTCGACCAACGACTTGGCTGACCGTGCCGCGGCGGCGGGCGCCGGGCACGGGTTCGTCGTCGCGGCCGAGGCGCAGTCGAGCGGACGCGGGAGGCAGGGCCACGTGTGGTTCTCGCCATCCGGCGCCGGTCTCTATGTCTCGGTCGTCCTGCGCCCCACCGCGCTGTCGCCGGGCGGAGACGACCACCCCGCCACCCTGTCCCGGACCGGACGGGGTTTCTGCCCTGCCGTGATGGCCTCATCGATCACACTGACGGCGGGGGTGGCGCTGGCCGAGGCACTCCGCGCGGCTACCGGTCTGCCGGTCGACATCAAGTGGCCGAACGACCTGGTGATTGGTCCCCGCAAGGTGTGCGGGATTCTCGCGGAGGCGGCCGCGGCCGGTGACCGTCTCGAGCACGTCGTGCTGGGCTTCGGCATCAACGTGCTACCCGTCGCATATCCGCAGGACATCGCCGGCCGCGCGACCTCCCTCGAAACCGAACTGGGACGGCCCGCGGATCGTGCGCTGGTGCTCGCGGAGTCGCTCGCGCGTCTCGCGGAGTGCCTGCGCGAGCTGGTCGAGCGCGGGTTCGACGGGCTGCTCGACCGGTGGCGGCTTCTCTCGCCGTCGAGCACGGGAACCCAGGTGCACGTGCTCGCAGCGGGAGAGTGGGAGCCGGCCGTCACCTCTGGAGTAGACGATGATGGTGCGCTGCTGGTCAGGCGCGGGACCGCCGTTCAGCGGGTGGTCGCCGGCGAGATCGGGTGGCCTTCACCGCGAGGCTGACTGACATGCTGCTTGCGCTCGACATCGGCAACACGAACATCGTCGTCGGCGTCTTCGACCGCGACCAGTTGCTCCACAGTTGGCGGCTGTCCACACTTCGTCAGCGGACGGCCGACGAGATGGGAATCTGGCTCGTCCAGCTCTTCGCCCACCGGCGGCTGGCCACCGAAGCCATCGACGGCGTCGTGATCGCCTCGGTGGTTCCCACGCTCACCGGGCCGACCGCTGACATGGCGCGGAGCTACTTCTGCCGCGAACCGCTGGTTGTGGACGCCGGCACCGACACGGGCATGCCGGTGCTCTACGACGCGCCTGGCGAGGTCGGGGCCGACCGGATCGTCAACGGTGTCGCGGCGTATGAACGACACGGGCGTGCCGGCGCGACGTCACCGGCGCAGGATGCCCGCGCGCTGATCGTGGTGGACTTCGGCACGGCGACGACGTTCGACGCCATCTCGCGCCGCGGCGAGTATCTCGGTGGCGTCATCTGTCCCGGTGTGAACATCTCGGCGGATGCGCTGTTCGAGCGGGCGGCCCGGCTGCCCAGGGTGGACGTGCGCAAGCCGGCGTCGGTCATCGGGAAGACGACCGTCGGATCGATGCAGTCGGGACTGTTCTACGGATACATCGGTCTGGTGGAAGGCATCGTGCACCGGATGCGCGCCGAGCTGGGCGACCCTGTGGGATGCATCGCCACGGGCGGCCTCGCAGAGATGATTGCGCCCGAGACGACGGTCATCGACGCGGTCGATCGGGACCTGACGCTTCACGGGTTGAGGGGGATTTGGGAGAGAAACAGGTAGCAGGTGCTGGAGGTGCTGGGGGTGCCGGAGGTGCTGAAGGTGCGGTGCTGGAGGTGCTGGGGGTGCTGGAGGTGCTGGAGGTGCGGTGCTGAAGGTGCGGTGCTGACGGCCGTCTCGTGGCGGTGGACCTTCGGCGTGCGGTGATTGAGGTCGGGGTGGAGCCGGTGATTGAGGATACCGATTCGTATTGCCGCGAGGTCGAGGCGTACTTGTGCCGCCGAAACGCGGGACACCTCGTTCGAGTGGTCGGGCCCGCGTTCGACATGGTGGCAGGGTGGGCCGCGCGCGGCATTCCGATCAAGGTGGCGCTGCGCGGAATCGACCGGACATTGGAGCGCCAGACCGCCAAGGACCCGCGACGGCGGCGCCCGGTGCGTGTCGAGTTCTGCGAGGCCGACGTGCTCGACGCGTTCGACGAGTGGCGCCGTGCCGTTGGCGTCGGCACGGCTGGCGGTGGCGGGGCGCAGCCGGCCGGCCCCGACGACCCTTCGGGAGGCTCGACGCCGAAGCCCACGCGGTCATTGCGCGCGCACCTCGATCGCGTGGCGACCCGCCTGACGGACCTTTCCGCGGCCGGTCCGCTGCCCGCCGGCCTCGACACGCTGGTCGAGCGGTTGCTGGCCGACCTCGGTGAGGATCGAGCCGCAACCCGGGTGCTCCGCGGTGACGCGAGGCGCGAGTACCTCGCGCGACTCCAACGTTTCGACGACGAACTGCTGCAGACCGCGCGGGCCGCCGTCCCGGCCGCGACGCGCGAGGCGTTGCGTGACGAGGCAAGCCGGGAACTGGCTCCTTTCCGTAGCCGCATGCCCGAGCATGCGTTCGAGACGGCGGTCGACGCCGCGTCGGACAATCTGCTGCGCGATCGTCTCAGGCTCCCCGTCGTCCGGTTCGATCCCTGACCAGGCCGGTGGCGGCGCTTCCAGTTGGCTCGCGGACTTTCTATGCTCTCACCAGGGTCCGTCGTCGAACTCGTCGTCGAGAAACCAGCCACCGGTGGTCGCATGGTCGCGCGCCACGATGGGCTCGTCGTGCTCGTCCAGGCGGCCATTCCTGGCGAACGGGTGCGGGCGCTCATCGACCGAACCGGGCAGGGTCTCGCCTACGCGATGACTGTGGAAGTGATCGAGCCGTCACCGGATCGGCGCCCCGGCCTGCGTGACTGGGCGTGCGGCGGCAACGTGTACGCGCACATCTCCTATCCGAGACAACTCGCGCTCAAGGCCGAGATCGTCGCCGACGCGTTGACGAGGATCGCCAGGCTCCCGCCGGAGCGACCGATTCCGATTACCGGATCTCCGGAACGCGGATACCGCATGCGGGCGCGGTTCCACGTGCGTGGACGGACGATGGGCTTCTTCCGCGAGGGCAGTCACACGCTGTGCGATCCGGCGGCCACCGGCCAGTTGCTCGAGGAAACCGGTGGGCTCCTCGCCGAATTGCAGGACCACCTGCTCGGCGGGCGTCTTGCCGGGGTGACCGAGATCGAACTGGCGGAGAACGTTCCGGCGGCTGAGCGCGCGCTCCATGTCGAACTGGACCGCCCGGTCACCCCGATGGGTCTCGTGGAGTTGAGCCGGCTTCCAACGGTCGTCGGGGTGAGTGCAGGGTTCGGGGCACGCGGCGAGCGTGGACGGCCGCCGGTTCGACGGACCGTGACCGCGGGCGGCACACCGTCGGTGCTCGACACGATCGATCTGCCCGCCGCGCACGTCCAACTTCAGCACCACGCGCAGGCGTTCTTTCAGGCCAACCGGTATCTATTGTCTCCGCTGGCGTCGCGGGTGGTGTCGCTCGTGCCGCCAGGGCCGGTGGTCGATCTCTACGCCGGAGTCGGCCTGTTCGCAGCGTCCCTGGCCGCATCCGGCCGGACGTCGGTGGTCGCGGTCGAAGGCGACCGTGCGGGCGCTGCCGATCTTCGCGCAAACGCGGCACCTTATGGTGCATCACTGGTGCCGGTCGAGATGGCGGTGGAGCAGTACCTCGCGACCCGTCCAGTCAGTGGGGACACCAGCATCATCGTGGATCCGCCGAGGACCGGAATGTCGAAGGAGGCGTCGTCGGCGATTGCCGGTCAGAAGGCAGGGACAGTGCTGTACGTGTCGTGCGATGTGGCGACGTTCGCGCGCGATGCGCGCAGGCTGGCCGACGCTGGCTACCGCCTGTCGCACCTCGAGGCGTTCGATTTGTTCCCGAACACGGCGCACGTCGAAGCCGTGGGAGTGTTCACGAGGCATCATGCTCAGTAGAGCTGACGCCAGGTGAAGAACAGGATCGCGGCGATGCCCTGCCCCATGGCGAATGCCGCAATCCAGGCGCCACGGCGGCGAGCCGGCACGGACGCACCGAGCCAGAGGAACACCGGGAAGAGCACGGAGGTGAATCGGCCCAGCGACGTGACGCCGCCGCTCAGCAACTGCGGCACCAGGTTGACGACAATCACCAGCACGTAGGCAGCCCCGAACCGCCGCAGCACGGGCCAGACCGCGACGAGCGCGAAAAGCGCGGCCAACTCGTTCATCGCGTCGATCGGCTTGTTCATCCAGCGCTCGAAGCCGAGGCTGTGGATCGCCTGCAGCGTCTCCACGATTGGGGCGCCCCCTCGGACAGACCGCCCCCAGGCTGACTGCGCCGCGATCCATGCGAACGGATTCCCGGTGAGCGAGTAGATGTACGCGGAATAGGCGAGCATCCCTCCGACGGGTGCGGCCACCGCGAGGAGTGTCGAGAGGCGTGGCCACGGCGGCAGGTCGCGGCTGCCGCCGGCCGGGCACGACCCGAACAGCCAGCGATGCGCGGCGACTGGCAGTCGCCGCCGCAGCATGGGAATCGTGGCGATGAAGGCGAGGACGACCGCGAGGAGGAAGCCGTTGGGACGCGTCAGTCCGCAGAGTGCTCCCCACAGCCCGGCCTTGAACGCCTGGCCCCGCCATGCATGGAAGACGGATCCGACCAGGCACAGCAGGAAGATCGATTCGGTGTAGACCGCTCCGTGGAACAGAGCGAACGGGTATGCGGCCAGGAAGACCAGCGAGGCCGCGGCCGCCTGGTCGCCCATGTGCAACCGCGCCAGTCGATACAGGTACGCGAGCGCCCACAGGAACGCCGTCATCGAGACCAGCCAGCCGGCCAGCATCGTGTGGCCACCGAGCAGCCAGCCGCCGCCGGCCATCAGAATCGGCAGTAGCGGAAAGAACACGATGCTCGTCTGCGCGCCCGTTTCACGCGGCGACCACGCGTAGCCGCGCTCGGCGATGGGCAGGTACCAGCCGGTGTCCCAACGGGCCAGCAGGTTGAAGGCCGGCACATCCGATACGGAAAAGGGCAGGTGGCTTCCGGGAAGAAAGCCGATTTGCACGACCGCGATGTAGGCCACGACCAGGACAGCGACGCGCGTCGCGGCCCATACCGGCAGCGCGACAGCGACTGGCTCGGGGAGGGCGGAGCAAATTCGGCGCCAGGACAGGCCGCGCGCTACTTCCGGCATGCCTCGATGAAGCCCTCGAACAGCGGGCGGAACTCGCCGGTGCGCCAGAAGTTCTCCGGGTGCCACTGCACGCCCAGGCAGAAGAGGGAGTTCTGGCACTCGATCGCTTCGATGACGCCGTCCGGGGCGGTTGCGGTGACCTCGAACCCCGGCGCGATTCGTTTGATGGCCTGGTGGTGGCGGCTGTTCACCGAGCAGGTCTCGGCGTCGGCCATCTTCTCCTGCATCAGCGTCCACAGCCGGCTGCCCTTGCTCACCCAGATGTCGTGGGCGATGGCGCAGGGCGGCGTCGCCACCGTGTGCTGGAGGATCCCGGTCATTTGCGCCGCGAGGTCCTGCACGAGCGTCCCGCCGGACGCCACGTTCATGACCTGAAGGCCACGGCAGATACCGAATACAGGACGCTTGGCCTCGCGCGCCGACGCGAGCAGGGCGAACTCGAACTCGTCACGATCGGGTTCAACGGCGGTCACGGCCTCGTGGCGCGCCTCTCCGTAGCGGATCGGGTCGATGTCCACGCCCCCGGTCAGCAGCAACCCGTCGATGTCGCCAATCACACGTTCCGGGCGGTCCTTGGCCGGATCGAGCACGCGCGGCTCTCCGCCGGTTCGGCGAACCGCTTCCACGTAGTCGGGCAGCGATCGGCAAGGTGCGACGCCGATGATGGGCGGCATAACAGACCTCGTGCGAGAACCCTGTGTTGGGCCCGGGATCAACCCGCGAGGCACCCGTCCGTCGCTACATGCGCGGCGGAACCGAGATGCCCATGAGATCGAGGGCTCCCGTCAACTGATTACGGAAGTAGCTCACCGCGGCTGCGCGCCACCGCCTGGCGTCGTCCCGCTCCTCGTTCAGGATCGGGAAGCGGTGATAGAAGGCGTTGAACATCTGCGCCAGGCCGAACGCGTATTTTGCCAGTACCGAGAACTCCAACGTGCGGACCGCCTGCTCGGCGACCTCGTCCAGCCTTGCCGCCTCCAGTACGAGTGCCCACAAATCGTGTCCATGGGCCTCGCCGTTCAGTTCCTGTGTGGGCAGATCGCCCAGGGGGCTCAGGAACGCCGCCTCCGTTTCGCCTTCCCGGTCGCGCAGTTTCTGGAAGATATTGTTGGCGCGCACGCAAGCATACTGTAAATAAGGTCCGCTTTCACCTTCGAAATTGAGGGCTTCATCGATGTCGAACGCGATGACCTTCCCTCGGGAGAACCTCACCATGAAGTAGCGCACGGCGGCCACGGCAATGGCTTCGGCGATGCGGCGATTCTCGTTCGGCTGCAGGTCGGGATTCCGTTTCGCCACTTCCTCTGCGGCCTTCCGGACGAGGATGTCCAGCAGGTCGTCGGCCTTCACGCCCAGACCTTTCCGCCCTGACACCTCGACGAACGGGCGAGCCGCGTCCTCGGGCGAAAGGTGGTAGCCGAGCTGGCGCGCCGTGTTGTGCGTGAGCGCGACCATTTCGTAGGAGAAGTGGACCGAGCGGTCGGCCTCCTGGGGATGGCCGATGGCCGCCAGCGCCTGCTTCAGCAGCTTCTGGAGGTAGGACTGGCGCACGTCGATGACGTTGAAGACCGCGCCGGCGCCGCCGAAGGCCGGCCTCGACGCTTCGTCCTGCGTGGCGTCTTTGCACGTGGCCCAGATCGGACTTCCGTCCGGCCGACGGGCGAAGACCCGGTAGTGGAAGTCCTTGCCGAGCAAGCCGAACTTCCAGAATTGATACGCCATGTCCTTGCCGACGTAGGTCACCGTGCCGTTCGAGCGGACGATGACCTTCTCCCGGCTCTCGTCATCGTCGGGTAGATCCAGCACGGGCGGGACGCCCGCGCCACTCCCGCCGCCGGGCGGGACGCCCGTGCCACTCCCGCCGCCGGGCGGGACGCCCGCGCCACTCCCGCCGCCCGGCGGGACGCCCGTGCCACTTCCACCGGCCGGCGGGACGCCCGTGCCACTCCCGCCGCCCGGCGGGACGCCCGTGGCACTCCCGCCGCCCGGCGGGGCGTCGGTGCCGCTCTCAGCGGGCTGGCCGTCCTCGATCGTCATCACCCAGCAGCCGTTCAACCGCCCCTGCGTCTGCAGGAAGACGGCGTGCTTCTCCTTGAGAATCTCGAACGCTCGCGCCCAGAAGTGCAGGCGCAGGATGTCGCCCTCCCATGCCAGCAGGTCGTAGTCCACATTCATCCGCGCCATCGTCAGCAGATGGCAGCGCACGATCCGATCGGCGATGAACGCGGCCATCTCCGCGATCTCACTCCCACCGTGTTCGATCGCGTGAAGCGTGTCGAGGCGAGTCTGCAGCCGGGACTTGTCCTGCTCGTACCAGTCGGCCACCTTCGCGTACAGATCCCAGCAATAGAAGTCGAACCGCGTGGTCTCTGCCAGATGCCGGACGTCGGCGAGCGTCTTGCTCTCGAGTTCGCGGAATCCGACGACGACATCGGCCACCTGCACGCCGGTGTCGTCGATGTAGTTCTGGATCTCGACCGACGCGCCGCGAAAGCGCAGCGTGCGGACCAGCGTGTCACCGAGTGCGGAGTTCCGAAGGTGCCCGATATGCGCAGCCTTGTTCGGGTTGATTGCCGTGTGCTCGACGATCGTCTTGACGGTGCCGTGTGCCGGTCGGGCTGCGACGCGGGCATCGAGCCGCGCACGCAGGAACGCCGGACGGTGGAGGCGAAGGTTGAGGTACCCCTTCGTCGCCTCGACGCGCGCGACGCCCGGAATGTCTCCGACCGCCGCCGCGATCTCCTCGGCGATGGCCTTCGGGGCCTTCCTCAGTCGCCGCGCCAGCTCGAAGGCCAGCGGCAGCGCCAGGTCACCGAGTTCGCGGGTCGGCGGATAGTCGATGACGATTGAGGGCAGCGCGTCGGCCGCGAGCCCGTAGAGTTGCTGCAGGGATGCGGCAATCCGCTCCCGGACGATGGCGTGAACTGGAAGTATCATCGCTCGATGTCGTTGCTGGTTTGTCGGCCCGCTGGCGTGCAATAATCTGTGCTGTCAGCGCTCGGTCGGACCGTCTGCCCACGTTGCAAGGCGGATGGCCTCGTCCAGGTCGCTTGGCGTGTTGACGTTGAAGAACGCCCGGCTCTCTGGCTCGATGTCGGCCAGTTCGTCGGGGCTCAGTTCCCGGACGCGCGCCGTGGCGAACAGGTCCACGACCTTCAGGTGACCTGAGTCGATCTGCCGCCGTACGGGTTCGACGAGCCGCCTCGAATAGACGGCGCACAACGGCTGCAGCCCGTCCGGTGTGCGCGGAACGACGACGTCGAACTGCGGACTGGCGAGTCCGACGAGCCGTGACACGAGCGGCCGGCTGACGAATGGCAGGTCGCACGCCAACACGAACACGTGATCCGTCGTGGCGACGGACAAGGCCGTGTAGATGCCGCCGAGCGCACCGGCGCCCGGGAGCAGATCGCCGATGACCGCAACACGTTTGTCGCGATACGGTTCGGGGTCGCCGGCCACGACGAAGATGCGGTCGGCCAGTCCGGAGAGCGTCGCGAGCTGGCGGTCGATGATCGAACTCCGACCGACATGAAGCGCGCCCTTGTTGCGGCCACCGAGGCGGCGCGCTTGGCCACCCGCAAGGATTGCCACGTCCACTTTCGTTCTTACCTTAGCAGAAAATGACCGAAGCGGGAATTGGCCGGATCCTCGTTGCCAGCCTCCACCAGGGCATTGTCGACCTTTTGCCGACGCGTCTCCCGTTCTACGAGAACTGGCTCAACTCGGATGGACTCAGGCACGGGACGATTGGCCTGGCCCCGTTCCAGGCGGTATTGAGCTTCCTGCGGCAGGAGGGCGAGGCCTACCGCCTGATCACCGAGCGTGCCGGCGAGTACGCGGGCGAGTGGACGGTGGCGTCCCAGTCGGCGGTCGGACGTTCGATGATCCGGGCGCTCCCGCGTTGGATTCGCACGCGCGCCGCGCTGCGCGTGGCGCGGCGCGCGATCCGCGACTCCTATGTCGGGACACGCGCCATCATCCGGCTTGGGAAGGGCCGCGGGACCATCGACGTGCGGGCATCGCTGTTCTGCGGTATCAGGGAACCCTCGGCCGAAGCGCTCTGTCAGTACTACGCGGCGGTCGTCGGGCGCGTCCTCGAGTTGTACACGATTCGGGGGGAGGTCACGACTGGACAGTGCCGCGCCAAGGGCGACGCCTTCTGCGTGCTCGAGCTCGCGCTCGACACGAGCCGTCCGCCGAAGTTCCCCAGCATCGTCGGGACGCCATGATTTTCTGCCGCGCGCTCTCGATTCTCACGTGCCTGCTCGGCTTGGTGGCGCCGGTGGCGCAGGCCGCAACGGGCCGGGATCAGGTTCTCGTCGTTCCCTTCGAGAACGCCCGGCACGAAGCCCGTCTCCACTGGCTCACCGAAGCGTCGGCGGTCCTCGTGACCGGCCACCTGGAGGCGCTCGGGCAGCGGGTGCTCTCACGTGATGACAGACTGCAGGCGTTCGATCGTCTCCAGTTGCCACCGGCGGCGTCCCTGAGCGAGGCGACCATCATCAGGGTCGGGCAACTCCTCGGCGCCTCGCAGGTCATCCTTGGCTACTTCACGGTCGAGGAAGGGCGGCTGACGGTGAAGGCTCGAGTGATTCGCCTGGACACCGGCCGCATGGACCCGGAGGTCGTCGATGGCGGGCCATTGGCCGACGTGTTCGCCGTCTACGAGCGGCTGGCGCGAAAGCTGGGACCGCCGGCCGCGCAGGCCGGATCGACCGGTAGGTTCGAGGCGCCACCCCTTCCGGTCTTCGAGGATTACATCAAAGGGCTGCTGGCTGACAGTTCCGCCGGGCAGGTCCGCTTCCTCGAATCCGCCCTGCGCAAGGCGCCGACGTACGACCCCGCTCGGCTGGCGCTCTGGCAGGCGTTCACTGCCAGGGGCGACCACGCCAGCGCCGCGAGTGCGGCCCTCGCGGTCGCGCCCGGGTCGGCGTACTCGGCACGGGCCCGTTTCCTGTCGGCGCTCTCGCGGATCCGCCTCAAGCAGTACGACGACGCGTTCCAGGCGCTGAAGGCGCTCCTCGACGAGTCGCCGACCGCCGCCGTGTACAACAACCTCGGGGTGATCCAGTCCAGACGCGCCCCGACGGCCCAGGCGGGCAAGGCCACCTACTATTTCAACAAGGCTGCCGAGTGGGACCGCGAGGATCCGGACTGCGCGTTCAATCTCGGCTACGCGTACTGGCTCGATCGCGATCCGCAGGCCGCGCTCTACTGGTTGAAGGAAACCGTCCGCCGCAACCCGGCCGATGGCGATGCGCATTTCGTCCTCGGCATGGCCTTGCAGAGCACCGGCGCTGCGATCGAAGGAGAGCGGGAGAAGGAACTCGCGCGCCAGCTGTCGTCCCGCTACGCCGAGTGGGAGCGCCGGCCGAACGCGGCGACCGAGCCGGTGCCGAAAGGGTTGGAGCGGCTGCGCGAGGACATCGCCGCGCCGCGCCTTGCGCTCGTGGATGCGGCGCTCGTGCCGGCGGGACTGAAGGACCAGCAGGACGAGGCGTCGTTCCACTTGGAGCGCGGGAAGCGGCTGTTCCAGGAGGACCGGGACCACGAGGCGATCGAAGAATTGAGACGATCGCTCTACCTGTCACCGTACCAGCCGGACGCGCACCTGCTGCTCGGGCGGCTGTATCTGCGCACGGGGCGCTTGCACGAATCGCTGCTTGCGCTCAAGATTGCGATCTGGAGTCGCGACTCGGCGGCCGCCCGGGCGGTACTCGGCGAAGTCTATCTCCAGTCGAAGGACATCGCCGCGGCGCGTGAGCAGTTGAAGAACGCGCTCTCGCTCGATCCTCAATCGGCGGACGCGAGACGGCTGGCAGAGAAGCTCGGCGGCAAATAGCGGGAGGTCACTGGTGCGTCAACCGGGCCCGATCGGGATCCGCGTGCTCCTGTTGCTCCTCGTGCTCGTGACCTCCGCCGGCGTGGCGGCCGTGGCGCCGCCGACGGTCCCGGTGGTCTACTCGGCCGACGTCGATGCGCTCATCCATCCCGTGTCGGCGGAGTTCATGGTGGATGCCATGGACCGGGCCGACCGCGACCACGCCGCGCTCATTGTCTTCACGCTGCGGACGCCGGGCGGCCTGCTCGATTCCACGCGCACGATCATCACCCGCATGCTCGCCGCGAAGACCCCCGTCGCCATCTTCGTCGGCCCGTCCGGCGGCCGTGTCGCATCCGCGGGCTTCCTGATCACGATTGCCGCGGACGTCGCGGCGATGGCGCCCGGGACGCACATCGGCGCCGCGCACCCGGTCGAAGGCAGCGGCGAAAAGGTCGATGAGACGATGGCCAGGAAGATGGCGTCCGACGTGGCGGCGGCCGCCCGGACGTGGGCCACCGGCCGCGGCCGGAACGCCCAACTGGCCGACGAGGCGGTCCGCGAAAGCCGGTCGTTCACCGAGCAGGAGGCGTTGACGGCCAAGCCGCCACTCATCGATCTGATCGCCCGCGACGTTCCGGATCTGATCCGGCAGCTCGATGGACGCGAGATCCGGCGGTTCGATGGCAGCCCTGTCGCGCTGCGCACCGCGGGCGCCCGCGTGGTGCCGCTCGAGATGAACTGGCGCCAGCGCCTCCTCAGCGCGTTGGCGCATCCGAACATCGCCTACCTGCTGCTCAGCCTCGGCATGCTCGGCCTCACCATCGAGTTCTGGCACCCGGGGGCGATCCTGCCGGGAGTCGCCGGCGGGATCTGCCTGCTACTCGCGTTCTTCACGTTCCAGATCCTGCCCATCAACTATGCCGGCGTCCTGCTGATCCTGTTCGGCGTCGCGCTCCTCGTTCTCGAGGTGAAGGTCCCGAGCCACGGTGCCCTGAGCCTCGGCGGGATCTCCAGCCTGCTGTTCGGATCGCTGATGCTGATGGACACGCGCGCGCCGGAACTGCGCGTGAGCCTGTCGGTCATCCTGCCGGTCGTCGGCAGCCTCTCGGCGATTCTCATCATGCTCGTGCGGCTCGGGATCGCCTCGCAGCGCCGGCAACCGACGACGGGCGCCGCCGGGATGATCGGCGAGAAGGCCGTCGTGCTGACGGAGATCACACCCGATACACCGGGACGCGTCCGTGCGCACGGCGAGATCTGGGCCGCCGTCGCCGACGAGTCATTGGCCGTCGGCGAGGCGGCGGCGGTTACGGCGGTGGACGGGCTGACCCTCACGGTTCGCAAACACGCTCCACGGGGACGAGGTGACGAATGATGGCGCTTCCGCCGGTCATGCTGTTCTTGCTCATTGTCGTGATCTATCTGCTCAGCGCAATCAAGATCCTCGCTGAGTACGAACGCGGGGTCATCTTCCGTCTCGGCAAGCTCCTGCCGCAGCCGAAGGGCCCGGGCGTGATCCTGGTCTTCAGCCCGCTCGATCGGATGGTTCGCGTCAGTCTGCGGACGATCGTCATGGACGTGCCGCCGCAGGACGTCATCACGCGCGACAACGTGTCGGTCAAGGTCAACGCCGTCGTGTACTTCCGCGTGATGGATCCGCGCCGGGCCATCGTCGAGGTCGAGAACTACCACTACGCCACCTCGCAGCTCGCGCAGACGACGCTGCGGAGCGTCCTCGGTCAGGTCGATCTCGACGACCTGCTGTCGGAGCGCGAGCGACTCAACCAGCGGCTGCAGCAGATCCTCGATCTACACACCGATCCGTGGGGAATCAAGGTGTCGGCCGTCGAAGTGAAGCACGTCGATCTGCCCCCCGACATGCAGCGCGCGATGGCGCGCCAGGCGGAAGCCGAGCGCGAGAAACGTGCTAAGATCATCCACGCCGCCGGCGAGTTGGAGGCCTCCGAGAAGCTCGCACAGGCGGCCAGCGTCATGGCCGTCGAGCCGATGACCATCACGTTGCGGTATCTCCAGACACTCACCGAGATCGCCTCGGAGAAGAACTCCACCATCGTCTTCCCGCTGCCGATCGAGTTGATCAACCTGCTCGGGCGCGCCGGGGCGTCCGAGACCGGTGGGCGGTTGGCATCCGGTGGAGCACGTCCGCAACAGGCCGCTGAATAGGGCCGGCCTGAACGGAGAACGTCAAGGGGTCACAACGCCGCATGACAGACGAGGGCTTCCACGAAATACAGCTGAACGGGAAGCAACTGATCTTCCTGTTGATGATCGCGACTGTCGTCCTCGTCGTGGCGTTCTTGCTGGGCGTCATGGTGGGCCGGGGCGTCCGGTCGGAGAAGGACCGGCTGACGGGCGACGTGCTCGCGCAGACAGCGCCGGCGACGACCGATGCAGCTGCGGTTCCGGCCCCCGCGGCGCCCCCCGCGACGCCGGTCGTTCCGCCGCCGGCGGCGTCGGCTCCGCCGCAGCCGGCTGACGAGGATCTCAGTTACTACGGACGCCTGGAAGGGCAGACGGCTCCCGCAGAGAGCCTCAAGGCCCCTGGCGGCAAGGCGAAGGTCGCGTCGGGCCAGCCCGCGAAGCCTGCGGCACCGGCGCCGACCGGTGGCGAGGCGGTGCCGGTCACGGCGGCCCCATCGTGGCAGAGTGAGCCCTCCGGCGCGGGTTGGGCCCTGCAGATTGCCGCCATCCGCGACCGCTCGGAGGCCGAGGCCGTCGTCAAGCGGTTGTCCGGCAAGGGCTACAACGTGTACGTGATGCCGCCGACCGGCAAGGGCGCCACGGTGTACCGCGTGCGGGTCGGCAAGTTCAAGACGCGGCGCGAGGCCGACACGGCCAAGCGTCGCCTCGAAAAAGAAGAGCAGTTCAAGCCCTGGATTACGCGCTAGCCCTTCTCTCCGGCGTATTGCTGGCCCTCAGCTTCCCGCGGTTCGGGCACTCGGCGCTGGCGTGGATCGCGCTTGCGCCGCTGCTTGCGAGCCTGACCGTCGTCGTGCGCCGACGCGCCGCGGCGCCACGCCACTCGTCCCGGCGAGCCTTCACCCTTGGTCTTCTGTCGGGCTTTGTGTACTTCGTCGGCACCATCTACTGGACCAGCCAGGTGATGTCTCAGTACGGTGATCTGCCCACGTGGGTTGCCGTGCTCCTGATGCTGGCCCTCGCCGCGTACCTCGCGCTCTATCCGGCGATCTTCGCGGTGGTCATCGAGCGACTCCGCCGCGCGTTCGGCCCGGCGGCGCTGCTCCTGGCACCCGCCGTATGGGTGACGACGGAACTGGCTCGGACATACGTGTTCACCGGTTTTCCGTGGGTGGTGCTCGGATACAGCCAGGCGACCGTGCTGCCCATCGCACAACTGGCCAGCCTGGTCGGGGTCTACGGCGTGTCGGCGCTCGTCGTCCTCGTCAACGTCGCGTTCGTCGCGTCGGCGCTGGCCAGCGCGCGCTGGCGGTGGTGGGCCGTCGGCGTGACGGTTGTTGCCGTGGCCGGCACGGCGCTCTGGGGAAGCGCGCGGATCGCCGATGGGGCCCTGACGAGGAGCGGCACGCCATTCCGCGTCGCGCTCGTCCAGGGGAACGTGGCCCAGGATCAGAAATGGGATCAGGCGCGCGCGGCGACGATTCTCCAGACGTATCTCGACCTCTCGCTCGGAGCGTCCGCCCGGGGTGCGCGGCTCATCATCTGGCCGGAGTCCTCATTGCCGTTCCTCTTCCAGGAGGATCCGGCGGCCGGCGATGCGCTCCGGCTGTTGGCGTTCCGGACGCACAGCTACCTCCTGTTCGGGAGCGATCAGATCGAGCGGCAATTCACGCCGCCTCGGTACTTCAACTCGGCCTTCCTGCTCGATCCGGCCGGCACCGTGGCGGGCGTGTACCGGAAGATGCACCTGGTGCCCTTCGGCGAATACGTTCCAGTCAAGAGGCTGTTGTTCTTCGCCGGGCCGCTCGTCGCGGCGGTCTCGGATTTCTCGGCGGGCGAGCAGATGGTGATGATGCCGGTCGCCGGACATCCGACGAGCACGGCGATCTGCTACGAGGTCGTGTACCCTGATCTCGCGCGCCAGGCGACGGCACGCGGCAGCCAGTTGCTGACGACGATCACCAACGACGCGTGGTTCGGGCGGTCGTCGGCACCGTGGCAGCACTTCGAGCAGGCGACGTTGAGGGCGATCGAGCAGGGACGGTATCTGGCCCGTGCCGCGAACACCGGCATCAGCGGCATTGTCGATCCCTACGGCCGCGTCGTCCTCCGCTCCGGCATCTTCGAGCAGGCCGTGCTCGTGGGGGAGATCCGCTTTCTGACCGATCGCACCGTCTACGCGCGGACGGGGGATCTCTTCGCGTATCTCTGCGCCATCCTGACACTCGGCGCCCTGCTGGTGGCCGCGCGTTCGAGCAGCGCGTGGCGGCCGGTACTGCGTGACCGTTAGCCCAGGATTCTCAGGTGTCGATGCTCGATTCTCATTTCTCAAATCTCGATTCTGACTTCTGACCGGAGGCACCACATGGCCATCGCGCTCGAAGAACTCGTCCGCAAGTACCAGGATCTCGCCAAGCGCTCGTCCGAGCTGCGGAGCTATCTTTGACCGCTCGGCACCGCGCGACGAGCTGACCCGCCTCGAGACGGATATTTCCCGGCCCGACTTCTGGAACAATCAGGCCGACGCGCAGAAGATCCTGCAGCGCCGCCGCCGCCTCGAGCAGGAGATCGAGATCATCGAAGCGCTCAGGAAGCGGCAGGAGGACCTGTCGGTGCTCGTGGAATGGGCCGAGCAGGGCGAGGATGTCAGCCGGGAGCTGAGTGAAGGGCTCGACGCGCTGACCGCTGATGTCGAGGCCGCGGAGACCAAGAAGCTCCTGGGCGGTGAGCACGACCAGAAGAACGCGATCGTCACGATCCATCCGGGGGCCGGCGGGACCGAGTCCCAGGACTGGGCCGAGATGCTGCTGCGGATGTACCTCCGATGGGTCGAGCGCCGCGGGTTCCACCGCGAGATCATGGACTACCAGCCGGGGGACGAAGCGGGGATCAAGAGCGCGACATTGACGATCGCCGGCGACTACGCCTTCGGGCTGATGGCGGCCGAAGCGGGTGTCCATCGACTGGTGCGGATCTCGCCGTTCGACCAGGCCGCTCGGCGCCACACATCGTTCGCTTCGGTCTACGTCTGGCCCGAGTTGCCGGACGATGTGGAGGTGGAGATCGACGAGAAGGACCTGCGTATCGACACGTACCGATCGAGCGGGCACGGCGGCCAGCACATCAACGTGACCGATTCGGCCATCCGCATCACGCACTTGCCGTCGGGGATCGTGGTCACGTGCCAGAACGAGCGGTCGCAGGGACGGAACCGGGATTCGGCGATGAAGGTGCTGCGCTCCCGGCTGTACGACCTGAAGATGAAGGAGCAGCAGGCGAAGCTGGACCACCTCGGCGGCGAGAAGCGGGACATTGCCTTCGGGAGCCAGATCCGCAGCTACGTCCTCCACCCGTACCAGATGATCAAGGATCACCGGACGAAAGAGGAGGTCGGGGACGTCAACCGGGTGCTGGACGGCGACATCGACGCGTTCATCAAGGCCTACCTGAAGCAGAAGGCGGCGGGGACGCTCGGGCAGGCGGGCGTCGAGGGTGAGGCCGAGTAGGCCGATGTCCCGGCTGTTGTGTGCCCTCTGTTGTGCCCTCTTGCCTATTGTCTATCAACAAGCTAGACTATTGCCGTGCTGACCCGGAAGTCGAAGTACGGCCTGAAGGCGTTGCTGCTCCTGGCGCGTGAGTACGCGCGGGGGCCGATCCTGGCGTCGGAGCTGGCCGGGCGGGAGGGGATTCCGGAGAAGTTCCTGCAGATGATCCTGCTCGACCTGAAGCGCCGCGGGATCGTGAAGAGCAAGCGCGGGCACGGCGGCGGCTACCAGCTCGCGCGGGATCCGCAGACGATCCACTTCGGCGAGGTCCTGCGGGTGCTCGACGGTCCGTTGGCACTCACGCCGTGCGTGAGCCAGACGGCCTACCAGCGCTGTGAGGAGTGCGCGGACGAGCGGCGCTGCGGGATCCGGCTCGTGATGAAGGACGTCCGGGACCGAACGGCGCGGATCCTGGAAGGGGCGACGCTGGCGGGCGTCAACGCGGAAGTGGACCGGAGCGTCCGGCGCCGGCGTCCCAGGAGATAGGCGGGAGTTCTGCGGGTCCTGGGGCGGGGCGAGAGACTGCCCGGCCCGACGACCGGGCGTCTCCAATTATCAAGTCAATCGATAGAGAATAGGGAAAGTGAGATGCGGCGTCCTCCACGACCCTCTCTCGGCATGTGGCTCGCGTCCGTCCTGGCGGGCCTCGGACTCGCGGGATCCGCTGCCGCACAAACCACGTTGCTCAACGTGTCGTACGACCCGACCCGCGAGTTCTACCAGGACATCAATGCCGCGTTCGCCAAGGTCTGGCAGGCCACGGGCGGCGGCGTGCTGACCGTCAACCAGTCGCACGGCGGGTCCGGCAAGCAGGCCCGGTCGGTCATCGACGGTCTCGAGGCCGACGTGGTCACGCTCGCGCTCGCCTACGACATCGACGCCATCCAGCAACAGGGTCTCATCGCGCCCGGCTGGCAGAAGCGGCTGGCGTCCAACAGCACACCCTATACCTCCACGATTGTGTTCCTCGTCCGCAAGGGGAATCCGAGGAACATCCGCGACTGGGACGACCTCGTGAAACCGGGCATCGCCGTCATCATGCCGAACCCGAAGACCTCCGGTGGGGCCCGCTGGAACTACCTGGCCGCGTGGGGATTCGCGCGCACCCGTCCGGGGGGCGACGAGAACAAGGCTCGTGACTTCGTCGGACGTCTCGTGCGGAATGTCCCGGTGCTCGATTCCGGCGCCCGCGGGGCGACCACCACGTTCGTGCAGCGGGGAATCGGCGATGTGCTCGTCACCTGGGAGAACGAGGCGCTGCTGGCCGTCGAGAAGATCGGCAAGGGCCAGGTGTCGGTCGTCGTGCCCTCGGTGTCCATCCTGACCGAGCCTCCCGTGGCCGTCGTCGACCGTGTGGCCGATCGGCGAGGCACGCGCCGCGCCGCCCAGGCGTACCTCGAGTTCCTCTACACCCCGCAGGCCCAGGAGATTGCGGCGCGCCATCACTTCCGCCCGCGGAATGCCGATGTCCTCGCGCGGTACCGGGCGACGTTCCCCACCGTGAAGATGCTGACCATCGACGCGGACTTCGGGGGCTGGGCACGCGCACAGAAGACCCATTTCGACGACGGGGGGACGTTTGATGCGATTTACCGGAGGTAGCAGGTGCTGGAGGTGCTGAGGGTGCTGGAGGTGCTGCAGGTGCGGTGCTGGAGGTGCTGAGGGTGCTGGAGGTGCTGCAGGTGCGGTGCTGGGGGTGCTGAAGGTGCGAAAGTCATGAGTCGGCGTCGGGTGATGCCGGGGTTCGGCCTGTCGCTCGGGTTCACGCTGTTCTATGTCTGCCTGCTCGTGCTGATTCCCCTGAGCGGTGTCGTGCTGAAGGCGCGGGGCCTGACCTGGGCGCAGTTTGTCGCGGCCGTGACGAGCGAGCGGGCGATAGCCGCATGCACGCTCTCGGTGGGGGCCGCGTTCGCGGCGGCGGTCGTGAACGCCGGTTTCGGCCTGCTCGTCGCCTGGGTGCTGGTGCGCTACACGTTCCCGGGACGACGGCTCGTCGATGCCTGTGTGGACCTGCCCTTCGCCCTGCCGACCTCGGTGGCGGGCATCGCGTTGACGGCGGTGTACGCCCCGACCGGATGGCTCGGGCAGCGCCTGGCTCCGCTCGGTATCCAGGTGGCGTTCACCCGGCTGGGGGTGATGGTGGCGCTCACCTTCATCGGCCTGCCGTTCGTGGTCCGTGCCGTGCAGCCGGTGCTCGAGGACCTGGATCCCGAACTCGAAGAGGCGGCCTGCAGCCTGGGCGCGAGCCGCTGGCAGACGTTCCGGCGTGTGCTGCTGCCGGCGCTGCTGCCGGCGCTGCTCACCGGCTTCACGCTCGCGTTCGCGCGGGCGCTCGGCGAATACGGCTCCGTGGTGTTCATCTCGGGAAACATCCCGATGCGCACCGAGGTGGTGACGCTGCTGATCGTCGCACGGCTCGAGCAGTTCGACTACGCCGGCGCGACGGCGATCGCGTCGATGATGCTGGGGCTGTCGTTTCTCGTGCTCCTCGCCATCAACCTCTTGCAGGCCTGGAGCCGCCGGCGGGGTGCCCTCGCATGAAGGCGGCGACGGGACGTCCGACCGAGCCGGCGGTGGTCCGCTGGGGATTGACCGCCATCGCGCTGTCGTTCCTGATGTGCTTCCTGTTCGTGCCGCTTGCCGCCGTCTTCGCGCAGGCGTTTTCGGAGGGGCTCCGCGCGTATTGGGCCGCGATCGTCGAGCCCACGGCCCTCGCCGCCCTCCGGCTGACGGCGATCACCGCGCTCGTCGCCGTCCCGGTCAATACGCTGTTCGGTCTCGCGGCCGCCTGGGCCATCGCGCGGTTCGAGTTCCCGGGCCGCGGCGTGCTCATCACGCTCATCGACCTGCCCTTCGCGGTCTCGCCCGTGGTCTCGGGATTGATCTTCGTGCTGATGTTCGGTCTGCACGGCCTGTTCGGGCCATGGCTGGTCGCCCACGGCATCCGGATCATCTTCGCGGTGCCCGGCATCCTCCTGGCGACGCTCTTCGTGACCGTGCCGTTCGTCGCGCGCGAACTGATCCCCGTGATGCAGGAACAAGGCTCCGAGGAAGAGCAGGCGGCGCTCGCGCTCGGGGCGAGCGGCTGGCAGATGTTCTGGCGCGTGACCCTGCCCAACATCCGCTGGGCACTCCTCTACGGGGTCGTCCTGCTGAACGCCCGGGCGATCGGCGAGTTCGGCGCCGTGTCGATCGTGTCGGGGCACATCCGCGGTCAGACGAACACCGCCCCGCTGCACGTGGAGATTCTGTACAACGAGTACAACTTCGCGGCGGCGTTCTCGGTGGCCTCCGTGCTGGCGTTGATGGCCTTGGTCACGCTGGTCGCGAAGAGCATCATTGGACGGAGAAGGACATAGGGAACGAGCAGTGGTGCCGGACCGCGGGCAGAGACGCCCGCGGCCACTCGATGGCGAAACAGCAGGGAGCGGGAGCAGTGAGCATCGAAGTGCGGGGCGTGACCAAGCGGTTTGGGTCATTCGTGGCGGTCGAACAGGTCGACCTCTGCATCGAGACCGGCGAACTCGTCGCGTTGCTCGGGCCGTCCGGGTCGGGGAAGACAACCCTCCTGCGGGTCATTGCAGGCCTGGAGATTCCCGACTGCGGAACGATCCTGTTCGACGGCAAGAACTCGACCGATCGCCGCATCGCGGATCGCCGTGTCGGGTTCGTCTTCCAGCACTACGCGCTGTTCCGTCACATGACCGTCTTCGAGAACATTGCGTTCGGCCTGCGGGTTCGGCCGCGCGCACGCCGCCCTGGGCGCAGCGAAATCCAGGACCGCGTCCATCGGTTGCTGGAACTCGTGCAGCTTGGCGCGATGGCCGACCGTCTTCCGGCGCAGTTGTCCGGAGGACAGCGCCAGCGAGTTGCCCTGGCCCGTGCCCTGGCGGTCGAACCCCAGGTGTTGCTGCTCGACGAACCCTTCGGCGCGCTCGATGCCAAGGTGCGCAAGGAACTGCGCCGGTGGCTCCGCCGACTGCACGACGAACTGCACGTCACCAGCATCTTCGTGACGCACGACCAGGAGGAGGCACTCGAGGCGGCAGACCGCGTCGTGGTGATGAACCAGGGACGCATCGAGCAGGTCGGGACGCCGCCGGACGTCTACGCCCATCCCGCCAGCCCGTTCGTCTACGATTTCCTCGGCGACGTGAACCTGTTCCGGGGGCGCGTCGAGAAGGGCAAGGCCTACATCGGGTCGCTCGAACTCGAGGCACCCAGCCAGGCGCACGAGGCGCGCATCGCCACGCTCTACATCCGGCCGCACCAGCTGGAGATCGATCTCGATGGTCACGGCGAGCGGCAGTTCCGTGCGCGGGTCGCGCACGTGAATCCGGCGGGGCCACTGGTGAAAGTCGATCTCGTCGCGGAGTGGGGCGACCCGGTGCGGGTCGAACTCTCACAGGAACGTTATGTGGCGTTGGCGCTGCAGCCTGGAGCCGACGTGTTCGTCCGGCCGAAGGACATGAGCCTCTTCACTGCCTGAGGCCGCCGGGCTGCGTTCCGGCAATGAACGCTTCGCTGATCCCGCCCGGCGAATCGCCGGCCAGGGGCTGGCCGGTCGCGCGATCCACGTTGACGAAGACGATGTTGCCAGGCGCCTCGAACGTGGGTGGATTCTGCCGGTCGCACCGCTTGTCGATGTAGTCCTTCATGAAGTCCATCCAGACGGGCAACGCCGCCATGGCGCCCGTCTCGGCCGGTCCCAGCGGCTTCTTGTCGTCGTAGCCCACCCAGACGCCCACGGTGAGGTTCGGATCGAATCCCGTGAACCACGCGTCGGTGAAATCGTTGGTCGTGCCCGTCTTGCCGCCGAGCGGCCAGGCCAGTGCCGCCGCCGCCGCGCCGGTCCCGCGCTGGACGACGCCCCGCATGAGGCTCGTCATCACATACGCCGTGTCCGCACGGATCGCCTCACGCGGTTGCGGGCGATTCTCCTCGAGCAGGTTCCCCTCGCGATCGACGATCTTGAGAATCTGATAGGGCTTCATCAGGACGCCCTGGTTGGGGAAGACCGAGTACGCCGCCGTCGTCTCCAGCAGGCTCGCCTCCGCCGCGCCGAGGGCGAGCGAGAGATACGGTTCCATCGGCCCCTGGAATCCGAACCGCCGGGCGTATTCGATGACGTGCTTCGGCCCGATCTGCTCCATGGTTCGCACGGCCGGGACGTTGCGTGACTGCTCGAGCGCCCGTCGCAACGGGATGGCGCCCTCGTACTTGCCGTCGTAGTCGCGGGGCGAGTACGGCGGCTGGCCCGGACCGGCGGAGTAGCTCACCGGCGTGTCGTAGAGAATCGTGGTCGGCGTGAATCCCCGGTCGATTGCCGCCGTGTAGACAATCGGCTTGAATCCAGATCCCATCTGTCGGTACGCCTGCGTCGCGCGATTGAACTTGCTGCGGCTGAAGCTCAGGCCGCCGACCATCGCCCTGATCTGTCCGGTCCTGTTGTCGATCGCGAGCACCGCTCCATCCACGACCGGCGTCTGTTCCAGCGAGACGGACAGCGCGGCGGTCGCGTCGTCGATCTTCGTGATGCGCACCTCGATCAGGTCGCCAGGCGTGAACAAGTCGATGGCGGACGTGCGGCCGGTCCACGCCAGGCCCTCCTTGCCCAGATCGGCGACGTATCGACCGACTCGGACACGAACCGCACCGAACGGCACGGGCCGGCTGGCGAGCGGGACGACTGCCCCCCCGGGCCTTGCGGCCGGCCCGACCTTCTTCGCCGCCCCCGTCCCGACGGATACGACGACGGCGGGAACGACCTGGTCCACGGCGAAGGGCCGATCCCAGCGGTCGTCGCGATACTGCTCGACCGTCCGCCCTTCGTGCAGCAGGTTCCGCCGGGCTTTGCGCACGCCGCGCCGCTTGTCGAGCTTGCGCAGGCCGTTGTCGAGCGCCCGGTTGGCAGCGATTTGCAGATCGACATCGAGCGACGTGTAGACGGCGAGACCGTTTTCGTAGAGCTGCTTGGCGCCGTATCTCCGCTCGAGGTGCTTTCGGACCTCCTCGACGAAGAAGGGGGCGATTGATTCCTCCTGCGCCGGCTGCCCCCGCAGTTCGATCGGCTTCCGCTCTGCCGCGGCCGCCGCGGCCGTTGTGAGATAGCCCTCTTCCGCCATCCGATCGAGCACGTAGTTGCGGCGGCGCAGCGCCCGGCGCATGTCCACGAACGGGCTCTGCCGCTCGGGCGTCTGGATGATGCCCGCGATGAGCGCCGCCTCCTCGACCGTCAGGTCCTTCGATCGCCTGTTGAAGTAGAGCCGCGCCGCCGCCTCCACGCCATAGGCGCCGTGACCGAAGTAGATCTGGTTGCAGTAGAGGGTGAAGATCTCCGGTTTCGTGTACCGCCTCTCGATCTGAATCGCGAGGAGCGCCTCCTTGATCTTGCGCTCCCACGTCTTCTCGTCGGTGAGGAACAACTTGCGCGCCAGTTGCTGGGTCAGGGTGCTCGCACCGGCCAGACGGCGCTTGAAGACGTCCTCGGCGGCCGTGATCACGATGCGTGAGACGCTGATGCCGAAGTGACGGTCGAAATCGGCGTCCTCGGCCGAGATGATGGCCTGGCGCAGCCGTGGCGAGATGTCCTCGTATTTCACGACGACGCGCCGCTCGGTGGCAAACTCGCCGATGACCTGCCCGTTCGAGGCGTAAACCCGCGTGATGGTGTTGGGCGCGTAGTCGTCCAGCGCTGAGATGCGCGGGAGGTCTCCCGCATAGGCGAACAGCACGCCGGTGACGCTCCCGAGCACGGCCGCCAGCACGAACAACGCCACCAGGCCGGCGTGACGGGCAACGCGAATGACAACGTGGGCCACAGGGGCATTCTACAAGGAGTCAGGAGCCAGGGGCCAGGTGTCAGTGGACAGCACTGAGAGGTGAGAGTCGAGAACCGAGAATTGGAAACCGAGAAATGACAAGCGGGGAGTGGGATGTGAGAACCACGACGCGAGCGGGCTTGATTGACAATCAGACGCTCATATTTCATAATGGCAACAGCCTAAGGGCTCTAGTGAGCCTGTCTGTTCTGCGGCGTCGTGAATGCTGCTGAGGTAGAGGGATATGAGCAAAATCATTGGAATCGACTTGGGGACGACCAATTCGGTTGTGGCCGTCATGGAAGGTGGTGAGCCGACGGTCATCACCAATCCCGAAGGCGGGCGGCTGACGCCGTCGGTTGTGGCGTTCACGAAGACGGGCGAGCGGCCGGTCGGACAGGTTGCCAAGCGCCAGGCCGTGACCAACTCGGAAAACACCATCTTCTCGATCAAGCGGTTCATGGGACGCCGCTACAACGAGGTCACCGAGGAGATGACGATGATCCCCTACAAGGTGGCGCCGGGTCCGAACGGCGACGTGCGCGTCAAGGCGCTCGGCAAGGACTACTCGCCGCCGGAAATCTCCGCCATGATCCTCCAGAAGCTCAAGCAGGCAGCCGAGCAGCACCTCGGTCAGCCGGTCACCGAGGCGGTCATCACCGTCCCGGCGTACTTCAACGATGCCCAGCGCCAGGCCACCAAGGATGCCGGGCAGATCGCCGGCCTCGAGGTGAAACGAATCGTCAACGAGCCGACAGCGGCGGCGCTGGCGTACGGCCTCGACAAGAAGAAGGACGAGACGATTGCCGTCTACGATTTCGGCGGCGGCACGTTCGACATCTCGATCCTCGAAGTCGGCGAGGGCGTCGTCGAAGTGAAGGCGACCAACGGCGACACGCATCTCGGGGGTGACAACCTCGATCAGCGGATCATCGATTGGATCATCAGCGAGTTCAAGAAGAGCGACGGGATTGATCTCGGCAAGGACCGCATGGCGCTCCAGCGCCTCAGAGAGGCCGCCGAGAAGGCGAAGATGGAGCTGTCCACGGTGACCGAGACCGACATCAACCTGCCGTTCATCACGGCCGATCAGGCGGGCCCGAAGCACCTCACGCTCAAGCTGAGCCGTTCGAAGTTCGAGCAGTTGGTCGAAGACCTCATTCAGCGGACGGTCGGGCCGACCAAGCGGGCGTTGGCCGACGCGAGCATCGACCTGTCGAAGATCGACGAGGTCGTGCTGGTGGGCGGGTCCACGCGCATCCCGCGGGTGCAGCAGGTGGTTCGCGAGCTGTTCGGCAAGGAGCCGCACAGGGGTGTCAACCCGGACGAGGTCGTGGCCGTCGGCGCGGCGGTGCAGGCGGGCGTCCTGGCCGGGGAAGTGAAGGACCTGCTGCTGCTCGACGTCACTCCGCTGTCGCTCGGCATCGAGACGCTCGGTGGCGTGATGACGACGCTGATTCCGCGCAACACGACGATTCCGACGCGTAAGAGCGAGGTGTTCTCGACGGCCGCCGACAACCAGACGCAGGTCGAGGTTCATGTGCTGCAGGGCGAACGGCAGTTCGCTCGCGACAACCGCACGCTGGGCCGTTTCAATCTGGTCGGCCTGCCACCGGCGCCGCGGGGCCTGCCGCAGATCGAGGTGACCTTCGATCTCGACGCCAACGGCATCGTCAACGTCTCGGCGAAGGACAAGGGCACCGGGAAGGAACAGCGGATCACGATCACCGCCTCCAGCGGGCTGAGCAAGGACGATGTGGATCGGATGATGAGGGAGGCGGAATCACACGCCGAGGAAGACAAGAAGCGGCGCGAGGCCACCGACACGCGCAATCAGGCGGACGGGTTGATCTACCAGATCGAAAAGACGCTCAACGAGAATCGCGAGAAGATCCCGGTTGGCGATATCAGCCGGATCGAGGCAGCCATCCAGACGCTGAAGAAGGTCGCCGAAGGGGAAGACCTCGACGCGATCCGCAAGGCAATGGACGATCTGCAGAAGGCCTCGCACGCGATGGCCGAGGCACTCTACAAACAGGCACAACCGGGAACCGCCGGCGGTGGCGAGCCGGGCAGCGGCGGCGGGCCGGGCAGCGGCAACGGGCCGACGCCGGGTGCCTCCGCGAGTGGCGGCGCGACGGGCGATGTCATCGACGCCGAAGTGGTGGACGACGAGAAGAAGTAGACCGCATCCAGGCAGGCCGGGCCCGCCCGGTACATCATGGCGATGGACCTGTATCAGATTCTCGGGGTGGCGCGTGGCGCCCACGTCTCCGACATCCGCCGGGCGTACCGGCGCCTGGCGCGGAGATATCATCCGGGCGTCAATCCAGGTGACCGCGAGGCGCAGGCCCGCTACGGTCAGATTTCGCTCGCTTTCGAGACGTTGAACGACCCGGAGCGTCGTCGGGCGTATGATGCCGGCGCCGAGGCTGGTCCGGCGGCGGGTGAGACCTTTTCCTTCGGCTTCGAGGGGTTCGATTTCTCGGTCGCCGTGCCCTCGGAGCACCAGGCGTCCACCTTCGGTGATCTGTTTGCCGGCGTGCTGGCCCGCGCGGCCGGGGGCTCGACTGGCAGTGGAACGCCCGAGGCGGGTGCTGATCTGCACGTGGCCGCGACGGTGTCGTTCGGCGAGGCGCTGCGCGGCACGGACTGCTACGTGCCCATGACGCGCCACGTCCCGTGTCGGACGTGCACGGGAACCGGGGCGCTGGGCGTGGACCCGATGGTCTGCAGCGTGTGCCAGGGGCGGGGGCAGGTGCGTTCGGCACGCGGACACATGGTGTTCGTCAAACGCTGCGACACGTGCCAGGGGCGCGGGCAATTGTCCCAGGTCGTGTGCCGTACGTGTCACGGCCAGGGCGTCGAGGCCAGGGCCGAATCGGGTCCGGTTCGGCTGCCTGCGGGGTTGTCGGACGGTGACCAGGTGCGGCTCGCGGCGCTGGGACACTGCGGGCGCCAGGGCGGACGGCCCGGCGACCTCGTGATCACTGTTCACGTCACGCCGCACCCGCTGTTCCGCCGCGAGGGCAACGACCTGCACGTTGTCGTGCCCGTGGCGGTGCACGAGGCGGCGCTCGGGGCGAAGATCGAGATCCCGACGGTGGACGGTTCGGTGCGGCTGCGAGTCCCGCCCGGGACGCCGTCGGGACAACGCTTGCGAGTCAGAGCGCGCGGCGCGCCTTCGATCAGGACAGGTGGGCGCGGAGACCTGATTGTCGAGATTCGCGTCGTGTTGCCGCCACTGCTCGACGAACGGTCGAAGGAGTTGCTCCGGGAGTTCGGACAGATCAACGGTGAGAACGTGCGGCAGGGCCTGTGGGATTCGGTTAACGAGCGGGTGAGTGCCAATGGTGACCAAGAGGGCCGGTAAGGCCTATTACATGATCAGCGCCGTGGCGCAGAAGTTCAATATCCACCCGCAGACCCTCCGATTGTACGAGCGCGAGGGGCTCCTGAAGCCTTCGCGCACCGAGGGAAACACGCGCCTCTATTCCGACGAGGATCTCGAGCAGCTCGAGACCATCCTGTCGCTCACACGGGATCTCGGTGTGAACCTGGCGGGCGTCGAGATCATCCTCAACATGCGGCGAAAGATCGAGCGGATGCAGCACGAGGTCAACGAGTTCATGGAGTACGTCAAGCACGAACTCGCGCGGGGCCTCGATGACTGGGAGCAGCGGCTGAACACCGCCCTGGTGAAGTCGTCGCCGACCGACCTCGTCAGGGCGTCGGCGCCAGCGCCCCGCCCCGTGCCGGCCGGCGCTGCGTCGAGGCCGGGTGGCGCGGTTCCGGCCGCGGTTGCGGCGGCCGACGGGCGTCCCCGCGGAGTATGATGAACTGGTGAGCCCGCCACGCGACGACACCTCCGAGGCCGTCACGCTTCAAGCGTATCTCCAGGAGATCGCCAAGATCCCCCGCCTGAGCCCGGAAGAGGAACGCGAACTGGCTGTTCGGATTACACGCAGCCAGGACGAAGAGGCGCTGAAGCGACTGGTCGAGACCAACCTCCGATTCGTCGTCTCCTACGCGAAGCGGTACCGCGGGCTGGGCGTGTCGTTCCTCGACCTGATCCACGAAGGGAATCTGGGCCTGCTCGAGGCCGCCAGGCGATTCGACGCCGAGCGGCACGTCAAGTTCATCACGTACGCCGTCTGGTGGATCCGGCAGGCGATCATGCACGCGCTGTCGGATCAGCGCCGCGTCTTCGCGTTGCCCACGAAGCTGTCGGCCGTGGCCAGCCGCTACGGCCGCGAAGTAGCCGACCTCACCGCCCGGCTCGACCACGTCCCGTCCTCGGAGGAAATCGCCGAGGACCTGGACATCTCGGCGGCCGAAGCCGAGGCGCTGCAGTACGTGTCGGGCACGGACGTCTCGCTCAGCGATCCGGTCACTCACGACGAGGAGGATGGCCGGGAGCTTGGTGAGACGCTGCCGCAGACGAGCGTGCCCGCGGCCGAGGTGGAACTGCTCCACGAAGCGCTGCTGTCGCAGCTCAAGGCCGCGCTGTCCGAGTTGGCGCCGAAGGAGCGCGCGGTGATGGAGCTCCGATTCGGTCTGGATGGATCGGATCCGAAGACGCTGCAGGAGATCGGCGACCGCCTCGGCTTGTCTCGCGAGCGGGTTCGGCAGATCGAATCCCGCGCGAAGGAGAAGCTGCGGCGTGGCCGCCGATCCGACGAACTCCGCTCGCATCTGAACTGAGGCGCGCCATGCGCGGCCCAGAATCCTGATCCCCTCGTCGCGTCTCTCTGTCACAATACACGGACGATGCCCTGCGCGATCTGTGACGATACGCGATGGACGGTGGTCGAGCGCGATGGCGTGCGTCGTGCGGTCCGGTGCCAATGCTGGCGGGAGTCGATGACGACGCGCTTGATGAACGACGCGCGGATCCCACGCCGGTATCAGCACTGCTCGCTCGACAATTTCGTCGTCTACCCCAACGAGAAGCTCCAGAAGGCCGTGGCCCACGCCCGCCGGTTCGCCGAGGCCTTTCCGGTGGCGGCCAAGGGACTGTTCCTGATAGGCCCGCCTGGAATCGGCAAGAGCCACCTCGCCGTGGCCGTGCTGAAGCAGGTGATTGCCACGCGCGGCGCTCGCGGCATCTTCTACGACGTTCGCGAGCTGCTCAAGCTGATTCGCAGCACCTACAACCCCGTGGTCCGCACGACCGAGATCGAAGTTCTGCGTCCGGTGATGGAGGCGGAACTCCTCGTGCTCGACGACATCGGAGCCGAGAAGACGTCGGAGTGGGTGGAGGAGACGATGAATCTCATCGTCAACACCCGGTACAACGAGCGGCGCCTGACGATCTTCACGTCGAACTACGGGCAGGAGCAAGACCGCGAAGACCCGGATTCGCTCTTCGTTCGTGTCGGCTTCAGGATGCACTCCCGCCTGCACGAGATGTGTGAGTTCGTCGACTTCATGGGGGCCGACTACCGGCAGCTTCCGCCCAACGGCGGCCCCGAAGATCTCCTCACCTTGTGGAAACTGCAGGAGCGGCCTTCCGGCCCGTCCCGGCGATCCGCAAGCCCCGTCCGTGCCCAGCTGCGCAAGTCGGACCCGAAGGCCGACGTCGCGTGGCCCGGGGGGAAGGCGGGGAGCGGGCACTGAACTGTCGATGCCTCCCCTCGGTCTCTACCTCCACGTTCCGTTCTGCGCGTCGATTTGCCATTACTGCGACTTCAATCGCGGGCTGCTCGATCCGGACCTGAAACGCCGCTATGTGTCGGCGATGCTTCGTGAGATCCACGACGCGGCGGCATCGCGCGACGTGGACACGATGTACTTCGGCGGGGGCACGCCCTCGCTGCTCGATCCTCCCGAGATCGCGGCGCTTGTGGGCGCGTGCCGTGAGGCTTTCCGAGTGGACGCGCTCGCCGAAGTGACGCTCGAAGCCAACCCGGATACGGTGACCATCGACCGGCTGGCCGCATACCGCGCGGCCGGTGTGAACCGCCTCAGCTTGGGAGTCCAGTCCTTCCTCGACGTGGAGCTGCAGCGTCTGGGGCGCCGCCACGACGCGGCGCGCGCCCGCGCCGCGGTGACCGAAGCGCGGCAGGCCGGATTCGACAACGTCAGCCTCGACCTCATGATCGGGCTGCCGTCACAGACGTTCGGCGATCTCGACGCGTCGCTGGCCGAGCTGATCGCTCGGGCGCCGGAGCACGCGTCGATCTATCTCCTCGAACTCTATCCGAACGCACCGCTCAACGAGGCGATAGCCCGCGCCGGCTGGACGCCGGTTCCGGCGGACGACGCGGCGGACATGTACCTGCACGCGATGGGCCGGCTCGACGCGGCCGGGTATCGTCAATACGAAATATCGAACGTGGCAAAGCCTGGCCGCGAGTCGCGCCACAACGTCAAATACTGGAGCGATGAGGAGTGGCTCGGCTTCGGTCCGGGTGCCCACTCGACAACGGACCACGTGCGATGGAACAATGTGTCGTCCACGACCGAGTACATCCGACGTCTCGACGAGGGCCGCTCCCCGGTAGCCGGTCGGCGCATACTCACACCCCGTGAACAGCTCGAAGAAGCGTTGTTCATGGAAATCCGATTGGCGGATGGCGTGCAACTGGAGCGTGTCCGGCAAAGGTACGGAGTGGACGTGTGGCGAGAGTGGGGCGCGCGGCTGGCGCCGTTCGCCGAATCCGGCCTGCTGGAGCACGATCACGTGCGGCTCCGGCTGACCCGGCAGGGGATGCTGCTGGCCAACGAGATAATGAGCACTTTTCTCGAAGCCGGCAGTACGGTAAAGTAACCGCCTTTCCGAGCGTAAGTCGTCCAAGGAGGCCTTGCATGCGACTGACCTGGTTCCGGCTCGTTTCGACGTCCCTCGTTCTTGCGGCAGCGTTTGTGCTCGGCTCAGCCAGCCTGACGTTCGCACAGGCCGCCCAGACTCCCCAGCAGCCGGCCGCTGCGGCCCAGCCGCCAGCTGCAGAAAAGAAGACGCTCGAGTTCAAGAACGACGCCGGCTTGATCATCCTTTACATCAAGGCTGACAAGACGGCCGATTTCGAGGACTTGATGAACAAGTACAAGGAGGCGCTCGGCAAAGTCGACGCTCCCGAGGCGAAGCAGCAGGCGGCCAGCCTGAAGCTGTTCAAGGTGCCGAACGTGCAGGGCGGGATTGCCGTCTACGTGCTGTTCGCCGACCCCGCGGTCAAGAACGCCGAGTACTGGTTCCTGCCGACGATGTACAAGGTGTTCCCGGCCGAGGCGCAGGCGCTGTTCCAGAAGTGGAGTGACGCCAAGGCCGCGACGCCGCCGCCGTCGATCTTCGACCTCCAGCAGGTCCTGAAGCTCCAGTAACGCCGCCCGGGTGCCAACCCGGTTGGTTCGCGGTTCCAGGTCGCGCATGCGCGTAACCTTCTCGTCGCCGGGGAGACGGGTTCCATCCGTCTCCCCGTTTCTTTTATCCCCGCCAGACGCGTTCTGACGTCTAACTGTCCTAAATTCAACCTATTCCGGGCGATGCCGATTCCTCGGACTGGAGGTGTCCGGGATTGCTGTCTCCCCGGACCCGAGCGTCGTGGCTTCGACCGGAGCGCTTATGAGAGTGCTGATTGCCGACGATGATCGCCTCACCCGGATGCTGCTCGGCCGGATCCTGGCGACGGAACTGGGATGTACCGTCACCGATGCCGCCGACGGCGTGGAAGCGCTGAACGCCCTGTCCAGCGGTCAGTTCGACCTCCTGGTTCTCGACCTTCAGATGCCCGTGATGGACGGTTTCGAGACCCTGCGCGCCATCAGGGCGTCGGCCGATTTCCGCGCAACCCCGGTCATCGTGCTGACGGCCGATCGCAGCGAGGAGACCGTCCGGCTGGTCGCCGGCTTCCACGTGCTCGACTACCTCACCAAGCCGCTGAACAGCGAGCGCCTGCTGGATCGATTCGGCCGCGTCCTGAAATCGCTCGGCGCGGCGCCGGTGGCACCGGGGCCCGCGGCGCCAGTGAACCGCCCGCTGATTGACCCGTGCGCCACCATGCTCATCGTGGATGGCCATGCGGAGTTCCGCGCGATGTTCGTCGAGACGATCGGTCGCAGCCGGACCGTGATGGAGGCCGAGAGCGGCGTGCGGGGCTTGCGTGACATCGTCGAGCATCAGCCGGGGGCGGTGTTCATCGGAACCGATCTCGGGGTACTGAACGAAACGCTGCTGGTGCGGAAGCTCCGTTCGTTGCCGGCAGTCAAGGGTGTTCGGCTCGTCGCGATCGTGTCGGGCCCGGAGGCACGCGCAGAGTGCGGAGATCTCTACGACGCCTCCATTTCGCGGACGTTGCTCCCCAACGTGCTCGAGGAGGAGCTCGAGTCCCTGAGTCGTGTGGGGATGTCAGCGGGCGCGGCGGCTGCATAGGGCGGCGGGTGGACCGGGTGATGAGCTCCCTATGAACGTTCTTGTCGTCGACGACGACCGGACGACGCGGTTTCTCCTGAAACGCGCGTTGACCAAGCGCTTTGGATGTGTCGTCACCGAGGCGGGTGACGGCAACGAAGCGCTCGACGCCCTTGCGCGCGGCCGCTTCCACTTGGCGATTCTCGACGTTCAGATGCCCATCGCCGACGGCCTGCAGTGCTTGCGCACGCTTCGCGAAACTCCCGAGTACTCCGCGCTGCCGGTCGTCATGCTGACCGGCGAGCGCGACGAAGGCGTAATCCGGGAAATCCTCGAACTCGGCGTCCTCGAGTACATGACCAAGCCGCTGAACATGCCGCGGCTGGCCGAACGCATCCGGCGGGTGTTGCGGTGCATCGGCTCGGACCGGGAGGAGCCGCCGATTGACGGCGACCTGTTGTCACGCGCGCTCCTCGACGCCACCTCGCCGGTGCTGATCGTGGACGGGCGCACCGCTTTCCGAACCTTCTTCGTGGAGACGGTCGGTGTGCGCCGCCCGGTCATCCAGGCGGAGACCGGCCTGCGGGGGCTGCGCGACTGCGTCTTCGCGAAACCGGCGGCCGTCTTCGTCGGCTCCGACCTCGGCGTGCTGAACGAGCGCCTGCTCGTGAAGAAGATCCGCACGTCGACGGCCCTGCGTCATCTGCCGATCATCGCGCTGGCCGAGAACGAGGAGGATGCCGACGCGCGGCTGGTCCTCTACGATGGCACGATCATCCGGACGATGGTGCCCGACGTGCTGCTGAAGCAGATCGTGGATCTGTCGCGAAACAGCAGCGGGCCGCTGAGCAGTGCGACGGGACTGCACCCAGGGCTTCGCGCCACGTTGATTCTGATTGCCGAGCAGGTCCTCGGCTCGATGCTCTCGACCGACGTGCTGCTGCGGGACGTGCCAGGTCCGACAGCCGTCGAGCGAGTCGTCGCGACGGCCCACGGCTCGTGGTCGGGCCGTCCGGGCGTCTCGCTGGCCCTTGCCTACGACCTGGCGACCGGTCGCCGCGTAGCGGGGAACCTCTTCGGCATCGACGCACGGATGGTGCGTGACGAAACCGTGGACTCCGCGGCGCAGGAGGCGATCGCGATGATCAGCGCCCGGTTGCAGGCCACATTCGTGGGAAGCGGCCTGGCCGTCGAGTTCGGTGAGGCCACGACATCGCGCACCGTGTTGACGCTCCCCGCCGAGATCGTCGCGCGAGACATCAACATGTACTTCCAGTCAGCCGCCGCCGACCTCGAGTTCTGGCTGATGCTGAAGCCATCCGCCTCGGACAACTAGCCGCCCGCCATCCCTCAGAACTTGATGTTCGCTCCGACGTAGAAGCGGTGGACGACATCGGCGGCAATTGGCGACCCGGCCAGCCTGATCAGCCGGTAATCGAACCGCAGGCGCAGGGGTCCGACGAGCTTCCACTTCACACCCCCGCCGAAGTTCACGCCGACATGCGTCTCGGACAACGATCCCAGCTCTTCGGTGTACACGCCGCCACCGGCCGTCGCGTAGAACTGCGCGCCGGCAATCGGGATCGGCGTCTGGACGAGGCCGTTCACCATGCCCGTCCGGAGGCGCGGGGCACCACTCTCGACGTCTTCGACGATCTCGCTGTACTCGAATTCGACCCCGACGATGATGAGACCGACGCCGAGCGCCAGTCCGCGGGCACCGCGGACCGACGGGCCGCCAGCCAGGCCGAGAAACCCGGTGATATCGGCCCGGGCCGGCGCGGCGGCGGCCAGCATCCCCGTCACCAACATCGCCACTCCGAGACTCCGGCGCATGCGCATGCGGTTCCTCCAAGGCAATGATACTATCGACGGCGACGAACAGCAGCGTCCGACGCCGAGGTCCGGGTGCACAGCAGGAGGACGTCATGGCAGAACGAGTGGGGACGCGGATGGTCTTGGCCGCGGCCCTGGTGATGGCGGCAACGGGCTTTCTCGCGGCGGACACCATGGTGCTGCGGGACGGCCGACGGATCAGTGGTGAATTGGTAGGCATCCGCAACGGCACCGTGGAGTTTCAGGAATGGCGCGGACGAGAGAGCCGCCTGCTTCGCATTCCACGCGAGGAGGTGCGGCGGGTCGAGTTCGACGACAACGATCGGCCGGATGACAGTCGCGAGTTTCGCCCGCCGGACAGCCGGCCCGACGTGCGGTCCGACGGCCGTCCGTCCGGCATGCGTGAACGCGAGGTGACGGTGTCGGCGGACGTTGCGTTTGTTGACACCGGGATCGAGGTCCGCTCCGGGCAGGTCGTCCACTTCGACGCCCGCGGAACGGTATGGTGGGGGCCGAACCGGAAGGATGGTCCCGAGGGTGAGCACAACTCGCCGTACAACGAGAACCGTCCGATACCGAATCGACCGGCTGCGGCGCTGATCGGCAAGATCGGCGCCGGGAACGGTGATCTGTTCTTCATCGGCGACGAGAAGGGGCCGATGCGCATGCGCGCGTCCGGCCGCCTGTTCCTCGGCATCAACGACGACTTCCTGAAGGACAACCGCGGCAATTTCCGCGTGACGGTCCTGTACTGATTTTCTGCGCAATCCCGCCGCCCCGGTGGGGTCCGTCGAGCATGATATAGTGGAAAACGGGCGACACACACTGGGGCGGAAGGCGGGTTGCCGGCGTGAAGGCACACTACTACAGCCAGCATGCGGCGTCGGTCCGCGCTGACCTGGGCGAGGCGCTTTCTCGCCCGGTGGTGCGCGAGCTCCATCGCAAGTCGCCGTCTCGCCATCTGCTCGTGGCGGTCCGCCAGTTCCTCCTGCTCGGAATCACCGCCTGGGGCCTCATTCGTTTCGCGACACCGGTCGTCTGGGTGCCGCTCGCTCTCTTGCAGGGCTTCACGGTATTCAACTTCACGGTACTGCTCCACGAGGTCGTCCATCACGCGGTGTTCGTTCGGCGCCGGCAGGGCGCTGAGCGGATTCTGGGGTTTCTGTACGCCATTCCGAGCGGCATTTCCGCCAGCCAGTTCACCCGCTGGCACCTCGATCATCACGCCGAGTTGGGCTCCGCCGAGGACGACCCGAAACGCCATCATCTGTCACCGAAGATCAACGCGCGCTGGTACAAGTTGCTGTATTGCACACCGGCGTTGTTCCCGATCTACTTCCGAGCGGCCCGCCGGGAGACGGCCACCTATCCGGCCGACCTCCAACACCGAATCGCGTGGGAGCGCCGTCTGTCGACTGCCGCCCATCTCTGCGTTCTCGGTCTCATCTGGTGGCTGGCCGGCGGTGCGGCCGCGCTCCGCGCCTACGTCGTGCCCGTCTTCTTCGTGTTTCCAGCGGCGTTCACGCTGAACCGGCTCGGTCAGCACTACGACATCGACCCGGAGGATCCGGCGAAGTGGACGACCCTCGTGCGTGGCCAGTGGTTCTGGGACTGGCTCTTCCTGAATTCGAACTACCATCTGGAGCATCACTATTTCCCGGGCGTGCCGTTCTATCGCCTGCCGGCGCTCCAGCAGGCGCTGCGGCCGTTCTACGAGCGGCGCGGCCTGGTGTGGCGGAGTTACGGGGGCCTGGTCTACGGCTGGCTGGTTGAAAACCGTGCGCCGCACACGCGATGGAGAACCGAGCCCGAGGAGGCCCGGGGGCAGAAGCCTGGCGCGGCGTCGGTTGGGCTGCGAAGGGGATGAGCCGTCCGGTCATTGGCGGGAGAAGGGAGCACTGATGTTCTGGATCTTGTGCCTCGCGGTTCTCATGTCCCCGCAAACCGCCGCATCGGCGGCGATCGACGTATCCACACTCACCATTGGCGCCCCGCACATCGTCGCCGAGATCGACACTGGGAAACTGAAAGGGGAGATCCGGCAATTGGCGTGGTCGCCCGACGCGACGGCCATCTACCTGCAGACCGTCGATGGTGACTGGCCGAACGAGCGCCAGCATCACTACACCATCCCGGTCACGGGGGGCGGCGTCACGACGCTCGAGGCGCAACCGGAGTGGGCGGTCGCGTACTGGCGGGCGAAGCAGGATCGAGTGGCGCCAGGGTTGCCCGCGCTGGTCATCGACATCGAGCAGAAGCAGGAAGTGGTGAAGGGCGGTGTGGGCGGCGGCGCCGGGTCGGGCATGCTGGATCGGGAATCGAGCCCCGAGAAAGTCGTCGCCAGCGGCAGTCCCCGCGCCGACAGCATGGCCAGCGGCAACATGGGCAACGACAAGGCGAAGGTCGTCCGGTTGATGCTGCTCGGTGAGGAAGTTGCGGTCTGGGCCAACGAGCGGGTGGTGCCGGGCGCGCGCTTCGGTTGGGGACCGGCCGGCAGCGGCGCACTGGTGCGTGTCGGCGAGGGCGGCCGGCTCGTCTTCCTGGATCGGCAGAAGCACTCGGTTCCGATCATCGAGGTCAAGGACGCGTCGTGGCCCGCCTGGTCGTCGCAGGGGAGCCAGGTGGCGTACCTGCAGAAGGTGTCGCGGAAGAGGTTCGTGCTCATGTGCGTGCCCGTGACGCGCTGAGCGGGGTCCGGGGCCGGGCGCGATTCGGTGTGCCCCCAACGGCGATGGTGTCTATGGACTTCACAACGACCGAGCAGCAGGAGTTGCTGCGACGGACCGTGCGCGAGTTCGCGGAGGTCGAGATCCGTCCGCACGTCCTCGAGTGGGACGAAGCGCAGCACTTCCCGGCCGAACTCGTGCCGAAGCTCGCGGCGCTCGGTTTGATGGGCATCCAGATTCCAGAGGAGTACGGCGGCGCGGGCATGTCGGCCGTCGAGTACTGCATCTGCATCGAGGAACTGGCCCGCGTGGACCCGTCGGTTGCCCTGACGGTGGCGGCACACAACGGGCTCTGCACCGCCCACATCTTCATGTTCGGCAGCGAGGAACAGAAGCGGCGGTACGTGGTGCCGCTCGCCCGCGGGGAGCAGATCGGGGCGTGGGGACTCACCGAACCGACGGCCGGTAGCGATGCTGGAGCCACGCAGACGCGCGCCGTCCGCCTGGAGGGCGCGTGGGTTCTCAACGGCACGAAGACCTTCACCACGCACGGCCGCGTCGGCCACGTCATGGTGGCGATGGCTGTCACCGAGCGGACCCGCGGCCACCACGGCATCTCGGCCTTCATCGTGGAGCGTGGGACACCAGGCATGTCGCCGGGACGCAAGGAGAACAAGCTCGGCATGCGGGCGAGCGACACGAGCGAGGTCGTGTTCGAGGACTGCCGCGTGGCGGAGGCCCAGATGGTCGGGCGGCTGGACGACGGGTTCGTCAACGCGCTGCAGGTGCTCGATGCAGGCCGCATCGGCATCGCGGCCCTCGCCGTCGGCCTCGCGCAGGGGGCACACGAGGCCGCCATTCGGTACGCAAAGGAGCGCCATCAGTTCGGCAAACCGATCGCCTCGTTCCAGGCGATCCAGTGGAAGCTGGCGGACGATGCGACGGCCATCGATGCCGCCCGCCTGCTGACCTACCGCGCTGCATCCCTGAAGGACCGGGGTGCGGCGAGAACGACCCGGGAATCGTCGATGGCCAAGCTCTTCGCGAGCGAGATGGCTGTCCGTGTGGCGGACAACGGAGTGCAGATCCACGGTGGCTACGGCTTCGTGAAGGACTACCCGGCCGAGAAGTACTTCCGCGACGTGAAGCTGACGACGATCGGCGAGGGTACGAGCGAGATCCAGCGGCTCGTGATCGCGAGGGAAGTCCTCGGCGAATGAACGGCCTCGATGCGCCGTTCCTGCGCTCAGCTGCTATAATCCCGTGTTCTTCGTCCCGACGTTCGTTTCCCTGATTCGAGGAGCAGTATGTCTGCGGAGATTGGGATCATCGGCGGCAGCGGCTTGTACGACATGGCGGAACTGACCGACCGCGAGGAAGTCGCCATCGCCACGCCGTTCGGTGACCCATCGGGCCCGTACGTGCTCGCCACGCTGCGCGGTCGCCGTGTGGCATTCCTCGCGCGGCACGGCGCCGGACACCGGCTCATGCCGTCCGAGCTGAATTTCCGCGCGAACATCTACGGCTTCAAGACGCTCGGCGTCGAACGCATCCTGTCAGCGAGCGCCGTCGGCAGCCTGCACGAGGACTTTCCGCCGCTCGACATCGTGATCCCGGACCAGTTCTTCGATCGAACCAAGGGGCGGGTGAGCACGTTCTTCGGCCGCGGCCTGGTGGCGCACGTCGCCTTCGCGCATCCCGTCTGCCACGACCTCTGCGGTGTGGCCTGCGACGCGGCGACGAGCGTCGGGGCCCGCGTGCACCTGGGCGGCACCTACGTCTGCATGGAAGGGCCGCAGTTCTCGACCCTGGCCGAGTCGAAGCTCTATCGGTCCTGGGGCATGGCCGTGATCGGCATGACGAACCTGCAGGAGGCGAAGCTCGCGCGCGAAGCTGAGATCTGTTACGCGACGCTGGCCCTCGTCACCGACTACGACTGCTGGCACCCGCAGCACGACTCGGTGACGGTCGAGATGATCATCGCGAACCTGCTGCAGAACGCGAAGACGGCGCAGGCCATTATCGCCGAAACCGTGGGCAGGCTGCCCGCGCATCGCACGTGCACCTGCGGGAGCGCGTTGGCTGCCGCCATCATCACCAGCCCGGACGCGATCCCGGCCCAGACCAAGCTCGACCTGCTGCCGATCGTGGGGAAGTACCTCAGATGAAGATCATCGTGACCGGTTCGATCGCCTACGACTACCTCATGTCGTTCCCGGGCAGCTTCAGCGAGCACCTGCTGCCAGAGCACCTGCAGCGCGTGAGTCTGAGCTTCCTCGTGGACAGCATGGACAAGCGGCGTGGTGGCTGTGCCCCGAACATCGCGTACACGCTCGCGCTGTTGGGGGAACGGCCCCACCTGATGGCCACCGCGGGCCAGGATTTCGATGAGTACCGGCGCTGGCTCGACGCGGCCGGGATTGATACGACGCTGGTCAAGCAGATCCCCGAGAAGTTCACCGCATCGTTTTTCTGCAGCACCGACCGCGAGGGGAACCAGATCGCCTCGTTCTACACGGGAGCCATGGCCCACGCAGCCGAATTGTCGTTCCACGCGGTCGGCCCCTGTCAGCTCGCGATCATCTCGCCGAACGATCCCGGTGCGATGGTGCAGTACGCCGACGAGTGCCGCACGCTCGGCATTCCGTACATGTTCGACCCCAGCCAGCAGGTCGCGCGGATGGGTGGCGACGACCTGAAGCGGGGCGTCGTTGGGGCCCGCTTCGTCATCTGCAACGACTACGAGTTCGAGATCATCCGCGAGAAGACGGGCATGGGCGAGCGCGACATGCTCGAACACGCCGAGGCCGTCATCGTGACCAAGGGCGAGAAGGGCGCGTCCATCGTGCTGCGCGATCGGACCATCTCGATTCCGGCCGTACCGCCGACACAAATCGTGGACCCAACCGGCGTCGGCGACGCGTTCCGCGGCGGGTTCATGAAGGGACTGGCCAGGGGCGCCGACTACGAGACGTGCGGACGCCTGGGCAGCGTTGCCGCGACGTACGTGCTCGAACACATGGGCGGGTCGAGCCACACCTACACCTGGGACGAGTTCAAGGCACGCTACGAAGAGCAGTTCGGTCCGCTTTCCCTGTAGCCGGTTTTCGACGGTGCTCCGCTGGCAATGACCGCCGCGGCGGCCAGGTAGACGACGGCCCCCGTCGCCAGCGTCACCGAGAATCCCCAGTTCATGGCCACGAAGACGGCGAGTGTCGCTCCCACGACCGACAGTGCGCCGTTCATCGCCCACGCCCACGGCAGCAGGTTGGGTCGGGCGCGTACCAGCAGGCGAACTCCGGCTGGCAACGGAATGCCCATGAGCAGGCCTGCCGGCAGGAGCAGGCCCACCGCCAGCGCCATGCGGGCGGCAAGGCTCGCGCTGATCCCGGCGCGAATGACGGGCGGCAGCACGACGATGGCCACGATGGCGAGGAAGGCGATGGCGACGAGCGCCAGCCGCAGACGTGGCCGGATGTTCCCGTCGCCGATGCGTCTGCTGAGGAAGCTCCCGATCCCGGTTCCCAGCAACAACGAGAAGAGCGTGACCGTGAGCGAGTAGACCGGGTGCCCGAGGAGCAGAACGAAACGCTGCAAGAGCGCCACCTCCACCAGCATGAACCCGGCGCCAAGAAGACCGAAGTACGTGAGCCACCGTGGCCAGCCGCTGCCGAGCAGTTCGCGTCCGCTGACGGCCAGTGGCCCCAGGATGAAGAGCAGGACGAGCCCGCCCGAGATGGCCATCAGCGTCATCAACGCGCTCAGGCCGTTCCCGAAGAGCATCGTCCGGCCGAACGCGACCGACGTCTGATCCTTGACCTTCGTCGTGTGGAAGAAGAAGGGACGATCGTCCGTTGTCGGCGTGATGTCGCGGGGATAGCTCGCGTAGAAGGCCCGCCGGTCCGGTGCCTGGATGAGCTGCGCGTACACGTTCGGAGCGCCCTGCACAACCTTCCAGGGTCCGCTCCCGGCTGGCGCCAGCAACGCTGGGGCGGGTAATCCTGGGGCATAGAGGATGTCGAAGCCGAGCCGCTCGCAGGTCGCCCGCAGGTGCTCCACCTCTTCGGCGGTGAACGGCATCTTCTTGAGGATGAACGTGGCCACGTTCTCCTGCCGCACGATCGCCAACCGATCGGCCCACGTCCAGCCCCGGCGCGCGCACGCTTCCTGAGCGAGCGAGACGAGGCGGACGCCGTCGAGCACCCACCGCGTGATGGTCAGCAGGCCGCGGTCCGAGAGATGGTCGAGGTAATCGTCGAACGCCTCGACCGTGTAGAGCGAGTTC
>DASXVO010000080.1 GCA_036504215.1 Vicinamibacterales bacterium
GGGCGGCGGCTACGCCCTCTCGCGGCACACCAGCGTCGCCGACGCGGCCAGCCAGACCATCGTCAAGGACAACCCCACCAAGTCCGCCAAGGTCGTCGACGACTTCAGCGACCTCTGGCAGATGACCTGGAGCGCCACCGGCGCCATCCGCTGGACGCCCATCTACGGCAAGGCGAGCTTCTTCTCGCTCTTCCCCTTCCACTTCCAGTTCTACCTCACGTTGGGCGGCGGGGCAGGCGGGATGAAGCGCGACAGCCTTGTATACTGCGTCGGCAGCCGCCCTTCGAGCGCCGTCACCTGCGGCAACCGTGAAGACGACGACCTGCGCCCCCTCCACCAAGAAGAGATCAAGCCGGTCATTCTGGGAGGCTTCGGCATGAAGTTCTTCATCTTGGATTGGCTCGGCTTCCGCGTCGAAGTGCGCGACATGATGTTCCCCGACAGCTTCCGCGAGAAGATCGACCGTGCGGCGGCCGAGCGCGATACCGCGGCAAACGAGGGCAACGCGCCGGCGCAAGGCACCCCGTCGGCGAACCCTGGCTTCACCCACCTGGTGTTCGCCAACATCGGCTTCGTTTTCACCTTCTGATCTTCCGCAAGCTTCAGGCGCCGCCCGCGTGCAGCAGGTGCGAGGCGCCGGAGGCCAATGAGGCGACATGAAGACCATCCTGAGAGTTTCTTTGGTGCTGGCCACCACCGCGCTCGGCTCGTCGGCGTGGGCGGCGGAAGGCGCGGCGGCGACCGAGCCCGCTGCTGCCCCGGCCGTCGAGGCGAAGGCCGAGCCCAGCGCCACGGCCGAGACCAAGACGGTCGAGGCCACGGCCCCGGACACCAAGCCCGCCGAGACCAAGCCGGCGGACGCCCCGCCCGCTGCCCCGGTGCAGGTCCCGAAGTTGGTGGAGGGCGCGCCGCTCGGCAACGCCAACGTCAGCGTCAACATCGTCCAGAAGAAGATCCACGAGAACGAGGGACGGCACGAGTTGGTGCTCTATCCCGCCGTGCTGCAGATCAACGGCAAGTTCACGCAGCACTACGGCGTCGGGTTGATGTACGCGTACCACCTGAGAGAGACCCTCGCGATTTCTCTCATGCCAATTTGGAACTACTGGAACCAGGAGTCGGACTTCAACCAGGAGCTCATCGACAAGGGCCACCAACAGGCCCAAGCCGCGACGGCCCTTTTGCTCCAGTACGGCGGGGTCGCCAGCGTCGAGATGTCGCCGATTTACGGCAAGTTCGCGCTCTATGAGGGGACGCTCGTGCACTTCGCGCTCGTTCTCGGGGGTGGTCTGGGTGCCGGCTCGACGCGGATTCAGCTGCGGCCACAGCAGGTGGCGAACTGCGGCCCGGGCACCGACACCCCGGAGTGCCGAAGCGCCTCCTTCGGCGACACTGGCTTCAAGATGCTCACCACGTTCAACGTCGGGTTTCGCGTGATGCTCGGCGAGCGCGCAGCGATCCGTCTCGAGATCCGCGACCTCATCTACACGGCGCGCGTCAACCAGATCAACGGGTGCTCATACGAGGACCTCTATTCGTTGAGCACCGGGGGCAACCCCGTCAGCGGCAGCTGCCCAGCAAACGGCGGCTTTGCCACCACCGACGACCGCCAGCTGGCCATGTCGCTCTTGAAGGAGACGAGCTCCGACGTCATCAACAACGTCTCCTTCTTCGCCGGCTTCAGCTTCCTGTTTTAGTTCGACGACCCCAAGACGCCAGGAACGAACGAAATGGCCACGCGCTTTTGCCAGCCGCTCCTCACCGCCGCGCTCGTCCTCGCCCTCGCCGCGCCCGCCCTCGCAGCCGCGGGCCCCGAGGCGGACGCCGGGCAGAACAACAAAGCGGTCCAGGCCTACAACGACGGCGACTTCGAGACCGCCGCCTTCCTCTTTGCAGACCTGGCGGACAACGCCCAGTCCGAGGAGATCCGCCTCAAGGCCGAGTACTACCTCGCGCAGAGCTTCTTGAAGCGCGGCCTCTACAACGCCGCCCTGCGCCAGTACTCGTACGTCGTGAAGGCGGGGCCCAACCATCCGCACTACCTCAAGGCGGTAGAGGGCATCGTCGCCGTCAGCGAGGCCCTGCACGAGGATTTCATCACCGGCGCCATCCTCGACAAGGAGTACAACGACGAGTTCGCCAAACTCTCGCTAGAGACCCTCAACAAGATCAACTTCATCGTCGGCATGGTGAGCTACCGCAAGAACAAGCTCGAGGAGGCCACGGGCTTCCTCAACCC
>DASXVO010000081.1 GCA_036504215.1 Vicinamibacterales bacterium
CTTCCGAACCGGAGCCCAGTGCGACGGACCGGGCCGCGGCGGCCGATCCCCGGATCTCGCGCCGCGCCGCGCTGTCCGGGCGAAGCCTCCCGGCGGCGGCCTTCCGTCCGATGACAGGCCGCGGGGGGAGAGGACGGGTCCGCGCCCCCATACCCCCACGGCCAGATCACCACGCCGCCACCGTCCGGCTCGATGCCCTGACGCAGGTGGGCGGTCTACGCCGCGCTTGGCGAGACCCGTGGCTCGGCCCCGCTCACCGCGCCCTGAGCCGCGTCGATGGGCGCCCCGCCGCGCCGGCCGTGCGGTTCACGGCGGGCCGCCGGTGGCCTGCTATGATCTCGCCATGCCCACGCGCTTGTATCAAGTCGACGCGTTCACCGATCGGCCGTTCGCCGGCAATCCCGCAGCCGTGTGCCTGCTCGACCGGCCTGCCGACGCCGTCTGGATGCAGAGCGTCGCGCGCGAGATGAACCTGTCGGAGACCGCCTTCGTCGTCCCGGGCATCGATGCCGCCCCGCCGAACTGCCCGCTCTTCGGCCTCCGATGGTTCACGGCTGCCGGCGTCGAAGTCGACATCTGCGGCCATGCGACGCTCGCCACCGCACACGTGCTGTGGGAATCCGGGCTGCTGGCTCATGGCGAACGCGCGTGTTTCGACACGCGGAGCGGGCGGTTGACGGCGGCGCGCGATGCGGCCTGGATCACGCTCGACTTCCCCGCGATGCCGGTCGTGCCCGGTCCTATTCCGGGCACCATCCTGACTGCGCTGCGCGTCGATCCGCTCTTCACCGGCACGTGCGGTCCGCGCTGCCTGGTGGAAGTCGCGAACGAGTCCATCGTCCGCGGCCTCGCGCCTGATTTCACCCTGATGCGCAGCGCGCCGGGCCGCGCCGTCATCGTCACCAGCCGCGCCGACGCCGGCCGCGCGTACGACATCGTCTCGCGGTACTTCGCGCCGTGGGTGGGTGTGGACGAGGATCCGGTGACCGGCGTCGCGCACTGCGCGCTCGGTCCCTTCTGGGCCGCGCGCCTGGGCAGGCAGACGGTCACGGCGTATCAAGCATCGGCTCGCGGCGGCCATCTCCGCCTCGCGCTGACCGATGGGCTGCCCCCGCGGGTGCAGATCAGCGGCCAGGCGGTCACCGTGCTGGTCGGCACACTGCGCGGCGCCTGACATTCAACCCGGGGATCGCAGAGACCGCCGAGCACGACGCCACTGAGGCACGGAGGCCCGCCCCCAATTTGCTATACTTCTCACTGCGCCGCCGGTTACGACCCCGCACGCCGTCGCCAGGATCACCAGCGAGCCAGCATGGTTGCCGTTGCCGTTCCGCTCCTCACCGCTGGAGAACGCGCCGAGTCTCGACGTCTCGTCGAGTCGCATGACCTGACGTTCGAAGACGGCTGCGACGAGGTCGTGGGCGTCTACGACGCCGGGCGCCTGGTGGCCACGGGTGCGCGAGGCGGCTACGTGCTGAAGATGTTCGCGATCGAAGCGTCATACCAGGGCGGCGACGTCCTCGGGGAACTGGCGACCTCGCTCATCGCCGGCGGCCGCCGCGCGGGCCACGACACGCTGTTCGTGTTCACGCGGCCTGAGCACGCGGCCAGCTTCGCGTCGTGTCACTTTCGCCTGCTGGCCACGAGCGGCGCGGTCACGCTGCTCGAGTACGGACCGGGCCTCGAGGAATACTTGCGGACCCGTCGTCACCTTCGACGCGAGGGGCGGAACGGCGCGGTCGTGGTCAACGGCAACCCGTTCACTCGCGGGCACCTGCACCTGGTCGAAACCGCAGCGCGCCTGGTCAGCACGCTCTACCTCTTCGTCGTCCGCGAGGATCGGTCGGTCTTCCCGTTCGACGTCCGCCTCGGCCTCGCACAGGACGCGACGCGCCACCTGTCGAACGTCGTGGTGCTGGACACGTCGCGGTACGCCGTCAGCGCCGGCACCTTCCCGTCGTATTTCCTTCGGAAGAACGACGACAAGGCGCGGCTGCAGATGCGGCTCGACGTCCGGCTGTTCGGCGAGCGCCTCGCGCCGGCGTTCGGCATCACCGAACGGTTCGTTGGCCACGAGCCCTACTGCGAGACGACCGCGGAGTACAACCGTGCGATGGCCGAGGTACTCCCACAGTGCGGGATCGGGCTGACCGAGATCCCTCGGCTCGAAGCAGACGGCCGACCGATCAGCGCGACCACGGTGCGCGCGGCCCTGGCGGCCGGCAACCTCGCGGCTGTGACGGGGCTCGTGCCGCCCGCGACGATGGTGTTTCTCGAATCGGAGGCTGGCCGGGGAATCGCGAGTCGGCTCCAGTCGGAGTCGATGGCGGCCCCGTGATCCCCGGCTCCCGTGTTCTCGATCCTCAGTGCTCGATTTCGAATTCTGACTCCTGGCTCCTGACTCTTTCTTGATATGAACATCACCACCAAAGCCAGCGCGGGGACGATGCAGTCCAGCGATCTGATGGTCCACGTCGAACCGGCGGACGGACTCGAGATCGAGATCGAGTCCACCGTCAAGAAACAGTTCGAACACCTGATTCGTGCGCGGATCGAGGCGACGCTCCAGCGAAACTCGGTGACACGGGCCCGGGTGAAGGTGACCGATCGCGGCGCGCTCGATTACGCCATCGAGGCACGGGTGGAGGCGGCCCTGCGCCGGGCCGCGGAGGTATAGTGTGGACAAGCTTTCGTATCGCGAGGTCCGACAGGGCCGACGCTTCATGATCCGGGTGCTGCCCGGAACACGACTGGTCGACGAACTCCTGCAGTTCGCTCGCCTGGTCGAACTCCGACATGCGGCCATCGTCTCGGCCGTCGGATCGGTGCGCGACGTCGAGTTCAGCGACATCCAGGCAGGCGCCCGCCTGCCAATCACCGAACCGCGCATGCCCGTGCACCGCGTGGAAGGCCCGCTCGATCTGCTCGGCCTCGAGGGCAACCTCGTGCCGAACGAAACGGGCAGGGTGGATGCCCACCTGCACATCTTCGCGGCCAAGTCCTCGGGCGAGGCCATCGGCGGTCACCTGCGCGACGCGGAGGTCTTCGCCACCTGCGAGGTCATCCTGAGCGAGTACATCGTCGAGGGCGTCGAGCGCCAGCACTCGACTCGCGGCGGCGTGGACACGCTCTTCTTCGAGGACAAGTAGCATGGACAGGCGACAACGGCTCCGACGCTCGCTGCTCTACGTCCCCGGCAACATGCCGGGCATGCTGCAGAACATCCCGGTCTTCAACTCCGACGGCGTGCTGATCGATCTCGAGGACGCGGTACCGCTCAGCGAGAAGGACGCGGCGCGGCTGCTCGCCCGCCACTTCCTCCAGACGTTCCCCGACCGGAGCAAGGAGATCTTCGTCCGCATCAACGGCCTCGACACGAAGTACGCGCTGGACGACCTGCGCGCGGTGCTGCCGGCCAAGCCCGATGGGATCCGCCTGCCGAAGGCCGACGATCCGGAAGTGGTCGAGCGCCTCGACACGCTGTTGACCGAGTACGAGGAGAAACTCGGCCTCGAAATCGGCTACTTCTCGATCATGCCGTCGATCGAGAGCGCGGTTGGCGTCCTCAACTGCGTGAAGACGGCACATGCCTCGAAGCGCATGGTCGCCCTGGCGTTCGGTGCCGAGGACTACACCGCATCGCTCGAAATCCAGCGAACGCGAGGCGGCGAGGAACTGCTCGGCGCGCGCATGCAGATCGTGTGGGCCGCGAAAGCCGCCGGCCTCCAGGCGATCGACAGCGTCTTCGCCGACGCCAACGACGTGGACGGCCTGCGCGCGGACACCGAGCTGGTGAAGCGCCTCGGCTTCACGGGGAAGTCACTCGTGAACCCGCGGCAGATCGACGTCGTCCACGAGGTGTTCCGGCCGAAGCCCGACGAGGTCGAGCACGCCCTCGACGTGATGGAAGCCATCAAGAAGGCCCGCGAAATGGGAACCGGCGTCATTTCGCTGCGCGGCAAGATGGTGGACGCCCCGGTGGTCAAGCGCGCGGCGCGCACCATCCGGACGGCGGTGGCCTTCGGCATGATCGACTACGAGTTGTCCGACGAGGTGATTTATGGCCAGGAATAGCCTGGGACGGGACATTCCCGACACCTGGCACGGCAAGCGGTACGACCCCTACAAGGACCCGTTCTCCCGGATGCCGACGATGGACCGCGCGACCAGGCCGCTGGTCCGCCGGAATCCGGGCGAGAGCAAGGTTCTCCCGTCGCTCCGGGACGCCATCGAGAAGTCCGGCCTCCGCGATGGGATGACGATCGCCACGCACCATCACCTGCGCAACGGCGACGTGCTGCTCAACCTCGTCGTGAAGGAACTCGACGCGATGGGGTTCAAGGACATCTGCATCGCCTCGAGTTCGGTGCACCCGGTGCACGCGGAGATGATCCCGTCGATCCGGAAGGGCGTGGTGACGCGCTGCGAGACCGGCGTCAACGGCCTCATCGGCGAGCTGGCCACCAGGGGCGAGATCGATTTCCCCATCGTGGTCCGGTCGCACGGCGGGCGTGCGCGCATGCTCGTCACCGACGAGGTACCGGTGGACGTCGCGTTCATCGCCGCGCCATGCTGCGATGAGACCGGCAACCTGAACGGCGTGAGCGGGCCGTCGGCGTGCGGGAGCCTCGGCTACGCCTTCACGGACGCACGCTACGCGCGCAAGGTCGTGGCCGTCACCGACAACCTGGTGCCCTACCCGGCGTCTCCGGTCAGCATCTCGCAGAGCGACGTGGACTACGTCGTCGTGCTCGATTCGCTCGGCGATTCGAAGAAGATCGTCTCCACCACGACGCGCGTCACGCGCGACCCGGCCGGCTTGCTGATCGCACACTACGCGGCCGAGGTGGTCGAGGCGTCCGGCCTGCTGAAGGACGGCTTCTCGTTCCAGACCGGCGCTGGCGGCACGTCGCTGGCGGTGGCGGACGCGATCAAGCGGAAGATGCTGGCCCAGAAGATTCGCGGCAGCTTCGGGTGCGGCGGCATCACCGGGTACTTCGTGGACATGCTGGAGGAGGGCTACTTCCGGACCCTCTTCGACGTCCAGTGCTTCGACCTGCGGGCGGTGGAGTCGATCGGCAAGAACCTCATGCACCGGGAGATCAGCGCCGACCTCTACGCCAACCCGTTCAACCGCGGGTCGGTGGTCAACATGCTCGACTGCGTGATCCTCGGCGCGACCGAAGTGGACGTGAACTTCAACGTGAACGTCAACACGGAGTCGAACGGTCTGCTGCTCCACAACACCGGCGGGCACTCGGACACGGCCGCCGGGGCCAAGCTCGCCGTCGTCGTCGCGCCGTCGATCCGCGGGCGCCTGCCAATCGTCCGCGACGAGGTCACGACGATCACGACCCCGGGCGAGACGATCGACGTGGTGGTGACCGAGCGCGGCATCGCCGTGTCGGACAAGCACGTCCACCTGAAGAAGGAACTGCTCCGTCGGCGCCTGCCGCTCAAGGACATCCGCCAGCTGCAGGCCGAGATCAACACGCTGACCGGCAAGCCGCGACCGCTCGAGTTCGAGGACAAGATCGTCGCCCTCATCGAGTATCGCGACGGCTCCATCATCGACGTCGTCAGGCAGGTGAAGGCATAGCGGGCATGTCGGCTCCGTGTCGGACGACAGGCGCACGGACCATGGCACTCGACCTCCCGGCGCTTCGGCGACAGTTGCTCGACGCGCGGGAGGTGCGCGACGCGCGGATCCGTCGCCACTTCGGCACGGGGTCGACGCTCGTCTTCCTCGGCACCAACATCCCCGGCCCGGACAAACATCTGGTCGAACTCGACCGCCTGATGACGGTCTGGCTCGACGGCGTCGTGGCGGAGTTCGCCGACGCCATCGTGGTCGACCGGGGTGACGATGCACTCGGCCCCTGGGAACTCATCGGAACCCGCATGGAGCCAGAGGTTGCCAAGCGCCGCGCGGTCGCGCTCGAAGAGGCCCTGCGGGCCGGACGCCTCCTCGATCTCGACGTCTACGCGCCAGACGGCAGCCAGGTGGATCGGCGACGAATCGGACTCCCGCCCAGGTGTTGTCTCGTGTGCGACGAACCGGCCGGCGAGTGCATCAGGGCCGGCAGGCATACGACCGCCGAACTCCACGCCGCCGTCTGCACCCTGCTCGTGACCCCATGACGCGTTTCTCCGATCGCCTGGCGCTCGCACTCGTCGACGGCGCTCGCGCCGAGCTCGAACTCACGCCCAAACCAGGCCTCGTCGATCGCCTCGACAACGGCTCGCACCCCGACCTGTCGTTCGAGGCCATGGGCCGGTCCATCGCGTTGCTCCCGCTCTACTTCGACGCACTCCTCGACATCGCTCGCCGTGCGCCCGCACTGGACCTGGCCGCCTGCGTCCAGGCGGGCGTGGATGCCGAAGCGCGAATGGCCGCCACGATCGGCAGCAACGCGCATCGCGGCTACATCTTTCTGGGCGGGCTCGTCCTGCTCGGTGCCACAGAGTTCGAGCGTCGCGGACAGTTGGCCACCGTCGCTGCACTGCGCGCGGCCATTCGCGGCGTCGCATCGCGCGTGCTTGGCTCTCCGGTCCCTCGACCCAGCGCTGGTCCCACGTCCAACGGCGCTGCGGTTCGGCAGCGACACGCACTTGGCGGCATCCACCGGGAGGCGCTCGAGGGACTACCGTCGGTGTTCGATGTTGGCCTGCCCGTCTGCGCGGATCGACTGAAAACGGCGCACCCCTCGCCACGGGCCGCGGCAACCGGCGCTGCGACCCAAGCGCGGCACTACCTCATGGCCGTGCTCATGCAGTCGGTCGAGGACACGACGGCGGTCCATCGCTGCGGTCCGGCCGGCCTGGCCCGACTGCGGACGGATGGCGCCAGGCTGCAGCACATCATCGAACAGCAGGCCGACTATCAGCCGTATCTGCGAGCCCTCAACGACGAGTACCGGGCCATGAGGCTCACGATGGGCGGCGTCGCCGACTGCCTGGCGATCTGCCTGGCGCTCCACGAGGTCGAGTTGGCGCGCTGAGCACGGGCGGGACGCCCGTGCCACTCGGTCTCGCCGAGCGGGACAGGCGTCTGCCGAGTGGGACAGGCGTCTCGCCGAGTGGGACAGCCGTCTGCCGAGTGGGACAGGCGTCTCGCCTGTCCGGGCGAGGCGCGCTATGATGAGTACGCTTTGGCCTCACCCCAATCCCGTCTGCTCATCGCGTGCGTCGTCGTGCTCCTGGCCGTTGCGTCAATCGCAGCCCGCCAGGCGACGCCTATCCGCGCGGCGCTTCCCTTGACGGTGATCTCCCAGGAGGGACGTCGGCCGCTGGCCGCTGTGCTGGTCGGCGACCAGGTGATGGTGGCGCTCGACGACCTGGCGGCCTTGTTTCAACTGGCGATTCGTGACGACACGCTTGGTGGCGCGGTCACCGTCGGCTACAAGGGCAAGGCGGTCATCCTCACGCCCGGGCAGGCGCTGGCGTCGGCCGGCGGCCGGCTCGTGTCGCTGCCCGCCCCGGTCACCCGGGACGGACGCCGCTGGCTCGTGCCAGTCGAGTTCATCAGCCGCGCACTCGGCCCGATCTTCGACGCGCGGCTCGACGTCCGCAAGAACTCGCGGTTGGTGCTCGTCGGCGACGTGCGTGTGCCGCGGATCAGCGTGCGCGAGGACGTCCTCGGGCCGCAGACGCGCGTGACTTTCGAGATGACGCCTCGCACGCCTCACACGATCACCCAGGAGGCGGGTCATCTGCTGGTGCGGTTCGATTCCGACGCGCTCGACGTGTCACTCCCGGCCACGGGGCCGCAAGGACTCGTGCAGGCCGTTCGCATCGCGGACCCGAACACGACCATCGCGATCGACGTCGGCCCGCGCTTCGGCGCCTACCGTGCGTCGCTGACGCCACAGGAAGGCAACGCCAGCCAACTCATCGTCGACATCATGCCGGCCGGATCGGAGCCGGTTTCGCAGCCTCCCGGGCGCCCGCCCGCGCCCGCGCCGACAGTGCCGTCCTCCGGGCCGGATCAGCAGGCTGCTCCCGCGGCGTCCCCCGTGTCGGGCGGCCTCCGGACGGTCGTGCTCGACCCTGGCCATGGAGGGGATGAGACCGGCGCCAAGGGTGCGGGCGGCGTCCTCGAAAAGGACGTCGCGCTCGGCGTGGCGCGCCGCCTGAAAGCGGCGCTCGAAGGGCGCCTGGGCGTGCGCGTCCTGCTGACGCGCGACGGCGACCAGGCTGTGCCGCTCGACGACCGCGCGGCGCTCGCCAACAACAACAAGGCCGACCTCTTCCTCAGCATCCACGCGAACGCGTCGGTGCGAAAGGAAGTCAGCGGCGCGCAGATCTACTACCTGGCAGCGGACCAATCCGGCGAGGACGCACGGACATCGGCGGCCACGCATCAAGCCTTGCCGACGCTCGGCGGCGGCACTCGCGAGATCGAGATGATCCTCTGGGAGATGGCGCAACTGCGGCACCTGACCGAGTCGGCCTTGCTCGCAGGCGCGGTCGAGGAGCAGTGCCGTGGCCGCGTCCGTCTCAACGTGCGGCCGGTGCAGCAGGCGCCCTTCCGCGTGCTCGCCGGCGCCAACATGCCGGCGGTGCTCGTCGAGGTCGGTTTCGTCACCAACCCGGACGAAGAGCAACAACTCGGATCGGACGCGTATCAGAACACCCTCGCGCAGGCGCTGTTCGACGGCGTCGTCCGCTTCCGCGATCGGGCCGATCGGGCTCAGGCGCCGCCAGTGCCGCCGCTGCCGATCCCGGCACCAGCGTCGGTCGTCAAGGACCCGAGTCGGGATCACCGATGACCAGGCGACGCCTCGTGGTCTGGATCGTCGTCGTCATCTGCGGCCTCGCGGCCATCGGCGCCGCCTTCATCCTCCTGCCGCGCTGGTATGCCGAATCGAACGAGCCGGCCGTCCGGTCGGAACCGTCCGCCCCGCCGGCAGCCAGACGAATCAAGGCCCGGTTGCTGTACATCGCACCCGACGGCCTCCGGCTCCTCGCGATCGAACGCGACGTCCTCTTCGGCGAGGGCACGCTCGAGCAGGCGCGTCGCATTGTCGAGGCGCAGCTCGAGGCCGCTCCTTCCCCGCTGGCGTCTCCGGTCCCGGCGGGCACGAAGCTGCGCGCTCTATATCTCGGCCCGAGCGGCGAGGCGTACGTGGACTTGAGCCGCGACGTGTCGAGCGCCCACTCGGGCGGCGCCCTCGACGAGATCCTCACGGTCTACGCGCTCGTCGACGCGCTCACCATGAATCTCCCCGCGGTCACCGCCGTGCAGATCCTGGTGGACGGCCGCGAGGTGGACACGCTCGCCGGCCACGTGGATCTGCGCCGGCCGCTGCTCAAGAACACGACCTGGATCGAGGAACTCCAGACGGCCCCCGCCCCGCCTGCGGGCGCGTTGCCTCCGGCGGGCACCCTCGACACGCCACCACCGGCCGGGCCGCCCGGGGGACCAGCCACGAAATCACCGATCGAATGAGACCGTTGCCATGACCCGATCAGACAGTCGTCCCGTCAACGTGCTGCGCACCACCCGCCTGACGCCGCACTATGTGAAGCATCCCGAGGGATCGGTCCTCATCGAGGCCGGAGACACCCGCGTGATCTGTACGGCCAGTGTCGAGGACCGCGTGCCGCCGTTCCGCCGCAACAGCGGCAAGGGCTGGGTGACGGCCGAATACGGGATGTTGCCCCGCGCCACGACGACGAGGAACCAGCGCGAGGCGTCGGCCGGAAAGGTGGGCGGCCGGACGCAGGAGATCCAGCGATTGATCGGCCGGTCCTTGCGCGCCGTCACGCGGCTCGAGGAGCTTGGTGAGCGCACGATATGGATCGACTGCGACGTCATCCAGGCCGATGGCGGGACGCGCACCGCGTCCATCACCGGCGGCTTCGTGGCGCTCGCGCTCGCGCTGCAGAAACTGCGCGACCAGGGCACCATCGCCACCATGCCCGTCCGGGACTACGTCGCCGCCACCAGCGTCGGCATCGTCGACGGCGAGCCGCTGCTCGACCTCGCGTACGAGGAGGACTCGCGCGCCGAGGTGGACATGAACATCGTCCAGACCGGCGACGGACGATTCATCGAGGTGCAGGGCACCGCCGAGGCCGCGCCCTTCGGCCGCGACGCCCTCGTGGCCATGCTCGATCTCGCCGCGGAGGGGATCCGGCAATTGAACGCGCTGCAGCGCGACATCATCGGTGTCCTCCCGCGATGAGCAGCGTGCTGCTCCTCGCGACGACGAACGCGGGCAAGTTGCGCGAGATTCGTGACGTGCTCGCCGGACTCGACGTCGACGTGCGTGCGCTCGGCGACTACCCGGCCGTCGCCGAACCCGAGGAGACGGGCCGCACGTTCGCCGAGAACGCGCGGCAGAAGGCGCTCTACTACGCGGCCGCCACGGGCGCGCGGGTGGTTGCCGAGGATTCGGGCCTGGAGATCGACGCGCTCGATGGCGCGCCCGGGATCTACTCGGCGCGTTTTGGCGGCGCGGAGGCGCCGACGTATCCCGAGAAGTTCGCGATGATCGACCGGATGCTGCGCGGGCGCGGGCAGCCTGAGAGCCCGGCGCGGTTCGTCTGCTCGCTCGCACTGGCCGAGGCCGGCCGCATCCTGTTCGAGGCGCGCGGCACCGTGGAAGGGCGGATCACCGAACCGCCGCGCGGCAGTGGGGGGTTCGGGTACGACCCGATCTTCTTCTACCCGCCGCTCGGCTGCACGCTCGCTGAACTCGCGCAGGAGCAGAAGTCCGCCGTGAGCCACCGCGGCTCCGCGTTCCGGCAGTTGCGCGAGTTCCTCCTGGCTCACGGGTCCTGACTCCTGGCTCCTGATTACTGGCTCCTGAGGATATGTCCCCCGAACCACCGACCGCCAGCGATGTTCGCCTGGACGTGTGGCTGGATGTTGCCTGCCTCTTCAAGACGCGGGCGGAGGCGCAGAAGGCGTGTACCGGCGGGAAGGTCGATGTGAACGGCGTGGCCGGCAAGCCGCATCGGCTGCTCCACGTGGGCGATGAGATCCGGATCAATCGCCCGCTCGGCCGAAAGCAAGTGGTCGTCGTGCGGACGCTGGCGGATCGACACGTGCCGAAGGCCGAGGCCCGCGAACTCTACGAGGATCGCACGCCGCCGCCGACGCCGGAAGAACTGGAGCAGCGCGAACTCGAGCGCGTGTTCCGACGCACGTTCGGCACGCGTCCGGCGCACGCGCCGGACAAGCGCGAACGGCGGGCGTTGCGAAAGCTGAAGGGCCATTGAGCCCGCAGCGGCATGGACGCCCGGCGCAGAGGTTCGCCGGACACGCGTTCGGCTTGAATCTGGAACTGCTCGTCTCTCGCGGCAGCGTGTCTGTCGAGGAGGTGTGCGGAGGATGCGAGGTGGGAGGGTGGAGGGACCAGGGGCGACTGCCAGCCACCCGGTCCTCTCGTCTAGTGCACTTACGCGGGCTTGACGTTCTCGCCGCGCGGCCCCTTCGGACCCTGCCCCTTGTCGAACGTCACCGACTGCCCTTCGTGCATCGAGTCGAAGGGAATGCCGGAGCACGCCGACTGGTGGAAGAAGTACTCGTTGCCGTCGCTGCCCAGGATGAACCCAAAGCCCTTGTCGCGCACGAGTCTCTTGATCGTGCCTGCCATCGAAGCCATCTCGCGTCTCCTTCGTGTGGCGAATCCCACACCGTGTAGAGATCAGCATACACGGATATGGGAATTCGTGCAGTGAAGATCGTGACGGCGGGCGTTTCTCGCGCAAGGCGCCGGCGGGGGGGCCGGGCGCGTGGCGGCCGCGTGTCCCCGTGAAGAAGTCGGGTGTCAGCGCGAAAAACCCAATGATTTCGGCCCGCGATGAGCGCCAGCGGGCGCGCGGCCGGTGGCCCAGCTCATCACGGGAACGTTCACGAGGGGCGGGCGCGCCAGCGCCGGCGGATCGACCGCCTGCGGGGCGCCGTCGCCGTAGAACGCCGTGAAGCGCCCGTCCCGAATCTCCAGCGCCGACGCACGGCCCTTGGAATCCTGCGTGAGCATCCCGGTGTCAATCGCGAAGACGTGGCTGGCGAAGCGGGGTGTGATCGTCGCGTTGGGCGTGATGGTGTGGCCCACCACCACGTAGCGCGCCGCGAGCCTCGCGAGCATCGCATTCAGGCCGGCGGTCAGCTTCTCCTCGGGATCCTGGGCCAGGCCGCGGTACCACAGCGGACCGTTCGACGAGGCCGCCAGCCACTGCCGGTACCCGAGCAACGCTTCCATGTCCCGAACGACGGCCGGATCGGCGGGCCGGGCCTGGGCCTGCTTCCGCTTCAGTTCGTCGCCGACGTGCTTGACCGCCTCGACCAGCGTCATGTGGCGCCAGACCACCTTCTTGCGTGCGAGCGCCTTCCAGATTCGGTCGAAGTCCTGCAGTTCCACGCCGACACGCGCATCGAGTTCCGCCACGCTTCGGAATTCGAGCGCGGGATTCAGGCCGCCGTGCACGAACAACCCGCCGCCGATCTGGACGATGGCGTGATGGCCGCGGATCCATCGCCCATACTTGCCGTCGGGGCCGAACGCGTCCCGATACTCGAAGAAGCCCAGGGGGTGTTCGTCCATCCACTTCTTGCGGGTTGTCCCGTCGGCGTCCGGCGCAACGGCGTGGCCGTGAGCGGCATGCGCGGCAAGGAACCTGGTGTAATCGCGGTAGGCTTTCTCGCGCACCTTGTGGGACTGCGCCGTCGCGAACGTGCGGAAGATCTCCGGGGTGACGTATCGCAGGTCGCCCATCACCATCATGGCTTCGTGGTTGCCGAGCAACGGGACGAGCCTCCCGCCGGCCTTTGCGGCCTGCCGCTCGAGGTCCATCACGAGGTCGAGGCATTCGCGCGAGCGCGGGCCACGGTCCAGGAGGTCACCGGTCTGGACCAGTGTGGCCGGGCCGCCCACCCAGTGGCGGTTGCCATCGACCAGGGCCGTGCGTTGCAGGAGCGTCACCAGTTCGGCGAACGCCCCGTGCACGTCGGCGATGGCCACGACGCGCGCCGGCGCCGGGGCCTGCGCGGCGACAGTGACGGCGACCGCGGCGACAAGCGCGACGGCCACGGCAACGACCAGCGCGGCACGCGAGATCCTCGAGGTCGAATGCATCTGTCCTCCATCAGTCTGGGAGGCTGCCCCTCACGCCCCCGGGTGAGACCGTCTGCCGGCACGCGCGATCTCGCAGGCTGGCGCTGCTCACGAGCGGCGCGGCCACGACGCGGCGCGGTCACGACGCGGCGCGGTCACGACGCGGAGAAGTCTACCGCGAAGTATCGACCCGCGCAGGGAGATGGAGTCCGCGCGGCTCTGCACTTCGCAGTTCTCGTCCGGGATATCGGTCGAGTATGATGAGAGCATGGTGTTCGTGTCGGGGCGTAGCGCAGCCTGGTAGCGCGCCTGCCTTGGGCGCAGGAGGTCCCGGGTCCGAATCCCGGCGCCCCGACCAATAACCACCGCACACCTGGCTGATGAGGTCGATCAGAGCGCCCGGCGGCCTCTGCGGGCGTGCGATTGTCGCCGGGCACAACGTCGACGGCGCCCTTACTTCAAGCCGCTCTTGTACGTCACGAGCACGGAGACGGGCTCGAGTGCCTTCCTGGTTCTCACCTCAACGGCGAGTGGCTTCAACTTGCCAATCGGCTGGTGCGCCCGGTACCGGTCTTTCAGGTCCGACGGAATCGGCAGTGCCTCGATGTCTTTGTCGCTCTTTGCGGTGAAGTAGAAGGCCGTCTTGAAGAACCTGTCCCAGACCGAGACCCAGCACACGGTCTTCTTCTTGTGGGACACCTTGCAGAGCCACGCCTTGCCGTCGCTGTAGTACCGCCATTGGAGGGCGCCGTCCCCGAACTCCGCCGCGATGCCGGCGGCAAACGCGTCCCAGGCGGGCTTGGCCTTGCCGAGGCACTTCGCCAGCACGTCATCGTCCGGGTACTGGTTCTTGTCGTTCAGCAGCGGTCGTTCCATGTCGTCTCAGCCTCCAATGCCGCGATGCCAACGAGGACTACGGGCTGCTGGTCCGGAGACCCGGCACCGCGCGACAGCCGCCCGCCCAGAGCCTCAACGTAGCCCCACAGCGTCGAGATGAGCAAGTCGCTGCGGCGTTCGAGCCGGGACAGGGCGTCCTGGCCCACGCCGAGCACCTGCGCCATCCGATTCGTGGAATTCCGCGTCCCACGCCGTCGCGCTTGCCGGACACAGTATGGTTCCTGCTGCACATGGTGTCATGCCCATAATCGCCTGGACGCGGCCAGGATACGGCCTGAGGCGCCTGACGTGCGCAACGGCCCCGGTTGCCGTCTGGACGCCGAAATGGCCACCTGGTCACAGGCAACCATGAGGTTGCATATTCATGATCGGCCTGCTAATATGCAACCTGGAGGTTGCACATGGACGGCGATGTCGTCGGTACGGATCGGATCGAGAAGCGCATCGTGCTGCGCGCCCCGCGTTCCCGCGTCTGGCGCGCCCTGTCGAATGCCGCGGAGTTCGGCTCGTGGTTCGGCGTCGACTTCGGCGGCCTGTCCTTCGCTCCCGGTGCGTCGGTGCGGGGACGGATCACCTATCCCGGCTACGAGCACCTGACGCTGGAGGTCTGGATCGAGGAGATGGAGCCCGAACGGGTGTTCTCCTTTCGCTGGCATCCCCACGCCGTCGATCCGGGCGTGGACTACTCCAAGGAGCCGACGACCCTCGTGACGTTCGAGTTGCAGGAGGTGGCGCACGGGACCCAGCTCACCGTCGTCGAGTCTGGATTCGATGCGATCCCGATTCACCGCCGTGCCCAGACCCTGCGCATGAACGAGAATGGCTGGACCGAGCAGGTCAGGAACATCGACGCGTATGTCACGCACCGGGAATAGCAGCGGCCGAGGGCGCGCGGATACCGACGCTTCCGCGGACGTGTTCGCCGCGCTCGGCGATCGGACGCGCCTCCGCGTGGTGACGCGGTTGTGCCGGGACGGGCCGATGTCGCTCGTCCGGCTCACCGCCGGCTCGGAGGTGACGCGCCAGGCCGTCAGGAAACACCTGCAGGTCCTGGCCCGTGCCGGCCTCGTGCGCGGGTCCCGCCACGGCCGCGAGAGCGTCTGGGAACTCGATCCGCGGAGGCTCGAGATCGCGCGACGCTACCTGGACCTCGTGTCCAGGCGCTGGGACAGCACGCTCGACCGCCTGAGGGCCGCGGTGGAGCATTGAGGCGGAGGATGCGCGGCGCTCGGTGCCAAGAGGCAAACCAGCAACCTGTGTTGCCTCGTCGTTGACAGTTCACGTGTCGACGCTCGATTCCATTTCCAACCGTCGGGCCGGAAAGATCGCCAGGACGACCGGGTCGAAGGGTAGAATCTCCCCATCCATGAAGATGGCCACTTCGCGTGCCTCGGACTGATTGGCGCACCGTGGCTGACGGCCGATGGCCCGACGTGCCTGGCGGGGGTCATCCAGGGCGCGGCAGGGTCGGATCGCATGGGGCGACTGTGGCGGGAGTCCGGAACCACCCAACGAGGAGCGCAGGCGTGGACATCAGACGTGTCGGTGTCTTGACGAGCGGCGGAGACGCCTCGGGCATGAATGCGGCCGTGCGGGCCGTTGTCCGGACCGCGCTGGATCGAGGCGTCGAGATCTACGGGATCTACGAGGGCTTCTCGGGCCTGATCGAGGGCGGCGATCGCATCCGTCCAATGGGATGGAACTCCGTCGGGGGCATCATTCACCGCGGCGGGACGATCATCGGCACCGCCCGGTCGGATCCGTTTGCGACGCGCGAAGGACAGTTGGCCGCGGCGCAGAATCTGCTGGCGGCGGGCATCGACAACCTCATCGTGATCGGCGGCGACGGCAGCCTGACCGGCGCCGATGAGTTCAGGCGCGAGTGGACCAGCCTGCAGGAGGAACTGATCGCCAAGGGCCGCGTCGACCCCGAAGTGGTGAGGCGTCACCCGCGCCTCACCGTGATCGGAATGGTCGGCTCGATCGACAACGACGCCTTCGGCACGGACATGACCATCGGTGCCGACACGGCACTCCATCGAATCACCGAGGCCATCGACGCGATCAGCAGCACCGCGTCCAGCCACCGGCGGACGTTCGTCGTCGAGGTGATGGGGCGGCACTGTGGGTACCTGGCGCTGATGGGCGGCATCGCCACCGGGGCGGACTGGGTGTTCATCCCCGAGCAGCCGCCCGAGTCGGACGACTGGGAGGCGGAGATGGTCGCCGCGCTCAAGGCTGGCCGCGAGGCCGGTCGGCGCGACGCGATGGTCATCGTCGCCGAAGGCGCCACCGACCGGAAGGGACAGCCGATCACCAGCGAGCGACTGCGACACGTGCTCGAAGTTGAACTCGCCGAATCGGTCCGTGTGACCGTCCTCGGACACGTGCAGCGCGGCGGCGCCCCGAGCGCGTTCGATCGCAATCTCGGCACCATCATGGGCCACGCCGCGGTGGAGACGTTGGTCGCGGGCGAGGCCGACGAGGCATCGCAGGTCATCGGCACGCGCGGCAACCGGGTGGTCCGGACTCCAATCACCGAGTGCGTCTCGAAATCGCGGGAGATCAACAGGCTGCTCGAGGCGCGAGAGTATGCGCGCGCGCTCGAATTGCGCGGACACAGCTTCAACATGTCGGTCCGCACGCTCCAGACGCTGCTGCGAGCGCTCCCCCACCCTCCGAAACCTGGACAGCGCCGGCTCCGGCTCGCCATCCTGAATGTCGGCGCCCCGGCTCCCGGCATGAACACCGCGGTGCGGGCCGCGGTTCGCATCGCGATCGACCAGGGCCACATCGTGTTCGGGGTTCGGCGCGGCTTCCAGGGCCTCATCGACGACGACATGCAGGAGATGGCGTGGATGAGCGTGAACGGATGGGCGCCCCAGGGCGGATCCGAACTGGGCACCAATCGCGTCGTCCCCAACGGCCGCGATTTCTACGCCATCGCCAGGACGATCGAGAAGCGCGAGATCGAAGGGCTGATGATCGTGGGCGGGTGGGAGGGCTACCAGGGCGCGTACCGCCTCTTCGAGGAGCGCCCGAATTTCCCGGCATTCGAGCTGCCGGTCATCTGCCTGCCGGCGACGATCGACAACAACCTGCCCGGCACCGAACTGAGCATCGGCGCCGACACGGCGCTCAACAGCATCGTGACGGTCGTGGACAAGATCAAGCAGTCGGCCGTCGCCGAGCGGCGGTGCTACATCGTGGAGGTGATGGGCCGGCGGTGCGGCTACCTCGCCCTGATGAGCGGGCTGGCCACCGGGGCGGAGCGCGTCTACCTGCACGAGGAGGGCGTCACGCTGAAGTCGATGAAGGAAGACCTGGACATACTGGTTCAGGGCTTCCGCGAAGGCAAGCGGCTCGGCCTCATCATCCGCAACGAGGACGCCAACCCGACCTACGACACGATCTTCATGTCCGCCCTGTTCGAGGAGGAGAGCGGCGGCGCGTTCGCCGTCCGCGAGAGCATCCTCGGCCACCTGCAGCAGGGTGGCGACCCCTCACCGTTCGACCGGATCCAGGCGACCAAGCTCGCGCGCCGTTCCGTCGGTTTCCTGATCGAACAGGCCGAGGAGGAACATCCGTCCAGCGCGTTCATCGGCACGGTCGGGGGGAAGGTCCAGTTCCATCCGCTCGAGGATTTGCCACGGATGATGGACGAACCGAACCGACGTCCGAAGACCCAGTGGTGGCTGGGTCTTCGGGCGATCAACGACGCGCTGGCCCGGTCGGGGCCGGCCACGCCAGCGGCCGGGCCCGAGGGCCTGGACGACGGTCTCAGCGACTCCGAGGCCGAGGAGTAGCGGTGCCCGCGATCACAGCGCCGCCAGCACGCCGCGCACGTATCCGACCGACTCGGCCACACCCGGGAACGGGTCTTTCGCGTCCTTCTCGTGCTCGAAGTGGATGGTCTTCGAGTACCCGAGCCGGACGAGGGTCTTCAGCAGCTTCGGGATGTCGATGACGCCGCTCCCGATCTCGACGGTCGTGCCCTTCGCGTCGGCGGAACTCACGTCCTTGATGTGCACGTCGAGCAGGCGATCGAAGTAGCGCTCGATCTCGACCGACGGATCGAGGCCGAGTCGCTGCGTGTGGCCCACGTCGATGCAGAGCCCCATGCGCCGATCCCGCTTCTCGACCGCGCGATAGGCGTCCTGCGGGCTCGGGAACCGCTGGTCGTTGGGACCGTGGTTGTGAATCGCCATGGCGATCCCGGTGTCCTTCACCTGCTGCTCGGCCAGGCCCATCAACGGCGCATCCGGCACGCCGACCATCATCGTGATGCCCGCCTGCTTGGCGTACGCGAACGCCTTGCGAACCTCCTCCTCGGTCTTCATGTAGACGACGCCGCACGAGGACAGTTCGACGCCGGCGGCCTTCATCTTCTCGCGCACAACCGCCATCTCCTGGGCGGTGACGGCCATCGGCAGGTGCATGTCCTTCAAGGTGATCTTCCGCACGCGCAGCCGCGCAGTCATGGCGATCGCCTGATCCAGCGGGAACGAGCGGAAGGTGTAGGAAGCGATGCCGAGATCGAACGGCACGCGGGACGCCGCGCTGCTCGCGGTGGCAGCGAGCGCACGTTCGCCGCCGGCCGGCACAGCGCCGAGAGCCGCCGTGACGGCAGCGAGCCTGACAAAGTCGCGTCGGGAATGTTCGTTCATGGTGTCTCCACTCCAACCGGTTGGTGGTGGCGGCTCGCATCCTCGGATCCTCGCCGAGGCCGCCGCCTCCTCGTGTCCGATGTAGGCTAGCACAACCGCTGCCGCGGCACGGGCCCCGACCCCCGAGGCTCCGACCCCGAGGAACGGTCGTTCGTCAGCGGTCGAGCGTCTCGCGCACCTTGCGCGCGAGCGACTCGGGCGTGAACGGTTTCTGGATGAACGCCACCTCGCCGTCGCGCAGACCCTCCCCGAGGACCTCGCGGCCGGCATAGCCGGACATGAACACCACGCGCAAGGCGGGCCACCGGGCGCGCATCCGCTTGGCCACGTCCGGCCCACTGCGGCCGGGCATCACGATGTCGGTCAGGACGAGCGAGACCTGCCCGCCCGACGCGTCGGCGCACGCCTCGGCCTCTTCGGCGCTTGCGGCTTCGAGCACGCGATAGCCGTACCGCCGCAGGCTCGCCACCGTCAGCGACCGCACCGCCGGATCGTCCTCCACGACGAGCACGGTTTCGGTCCCGCGGTGCGCCGCCGTTGGCGTCGGCTTCTCTCCCCCGGCCGCGACCACGTCGCCCGACTCACCGCGCGGCAAATAGACCTCGAATGTCGTGCCGTGCCCGGGTTCACTCCTCACCACGATCGACCCGCCGGCCCCGGACACGATGCCGTACACCACCGAAAGGCCGAGCCCCGTCCCCTTGGCCGGCTCCTTCGTGCTGAAGAAGGGTTCGAAGACACGGTTCACCGTGTCCGCGTCCATCCCGATGCCCGAGTCCGAGACGCTGAGAAGAACGTGCGGCCCAGGACGGGCGCCGTGATGCTGGCGGCAGAACTCCTCGTCGGCCGTCGTGTTCTCCAATGCGATCACCAGGCGGCCGCCGTCGGGCATGGCGTCGCGCGCGTTCACGGCCAGGTTGACGAGGACCTGCTCGAGCTGGCCGCGGTCGGCGTGCACCGGCCAAAGGTCCGGAGTGGGTTCGAAGACGAGCGACACGTCCTCTCCGATGAGGCGGCCGAGCATCCGAAAGATGTCGTGCACGACGGCGTTGAGGTCCAGCGACTCCGGGTGCGTGACCTGGTGACGCCCGAACGCCAGCAACTGACGCGTCAGTCCCGCCGCACGCGTGGCGGCCCTGGCGATCTCGTCAACCGGCATCGTGCGAGGATCGGTGGCGGCGAGGTCGGCCCGCAGCAGATCGGCGTAACCGCTGATGACCGTCAGCAGGTTGTTGAAGTCGTGGGCGACGCCGCCGGCCAGCCGCCCCACGGCCTCCAGTTTCTGCGCCTGGTGGAATTGGGCCTCGGCTCGCCGACGGTCCTCGGCCTCGCGCCGAAGCTGCAGGTTCGCCTCCTGCAGCGCGCGCGTCCGCTCGTCCACCAGCCGTTCGAGCCGAAGATAGCGCGTCACGAGCAGCCCCATGCCGCCGCCAGCGAGCAGCAGCGCCGGTATGCCGAACAGCAGGAATCCCGAAGCCAGGTACCACGGCCGGAGCACATCGAACTTGAACAGCGCGGGCGTGGCGTCGACATTGCCGTTCCGGTCCATCGCCCGTGCCTCGAACCGGTGCCAGCCGGCCGCGAGTCCGCCGACGTTGGCCGACGTCAGCTCGGAGAAACTGGACCACGGTCCGGCGTCGACGCGCCACGCGTAGAGCAGGCGGCCAGACGGGGAGAACGCCCACCGGTCGGCACCGTGGAACACCAGGTGCGCGCTCCCGAGCGGCGACACCTCGCGCAGGTTCACGGCGGGATCGATCCACGTCTCCGGCGCGTCCGTGTCCGCCTCGGGGTGGTAGCGGGCGATGCCCGCAGTCGTGGTGACCCAGAGCCGGCCGGTACGATCCTCGAACACGCTGACGAGGGCGCCGTCCGGCAGGCCGTCGGCCGCGGCCATCGTGAGCCACGAACCATACCGATAGCGGTGAAGCCCGGTGCCGGACGCCACCCACACGGTGCGATCCCGGCCGACGCGGATCGTGCGCACGCTCTGGAGGCCCGTGCGCACGGTCCGCCATCGCGAGCCGTCGAATTCGATCACCGAGTCGCGATCGCCAAACCACAGGCGGCCCGGAGCGACCTCGGCACCACAGAACGGGCCGTCGCCGGGATATCCCCGGGTGGCGTCGAGGTGTTCGAGCACGCCGTTCCGGACGCGCCCGACACCCGTGCCGTCTGGCACGACGAACAGGTCGCCGCTCGCGGTTTCCACGATCTCGCGAGGCGCCCTGTCGTGCCAGTGTGAACCGCCGTCGATTCGCGATCCCGATCGCGGGGTGCCGTACGGCTCCATCCAGGACGGGTCGCCGTTCGGATTGGCGACCAGCCACGGACGGCCGGTCGGCGCCGCGCCGACCACCACCACCGCACTCGCGCCGGGAGGCGGCGGGGCGAGGCCGAAACGTCCGCTCGACGGATCGAACGTACGAAGGCCGGGGGATTGCCCGATGGCGATGCGGCCATCGGGAAGCTCCGCGAGAGCGCTGTGAAGGTACAGCCGTGCGTCGGTGCCTGCGGGCAACGGGTCGGATCGCCACGTGACTCCATCGGCGCTGTGCAGAAGCGTGTCCTGCTGGAGCACGAAGAGCGACCCGTCGCGAGCCTGCAGGATCGCGCCCGTCGCGCGCGAGGGGTCGGGGATGCCGACCGGCTCCCGCCACGCCGCCGGCATGTGACGCACGAGGCCCAGGGCGGTCGCGATCCACATGCCACCCGCCTCGTCCGGCGTCACCGCCGACCACTGGCCGGACAACATGCCTGTTCGAGGAAGGGTCCGCGACCGCTGCCCCGCGTGCACGGTCAGCTCGAAGGTTGCGCCGCGAATGGTCGCCAGCCACCATCGGCCGTCGATCCCCGGCCAGGCGGCCAGCGACGCGCCGTCGGCCGCCGTGCTCTCGGCGAGCATTGTGAAGGTCGAGTCCTTCATGCGGACCACACGCTGCGGGAACCCGGCGGCGGGCAGCCTGCCGCCGAGCGTCAGGATCAGCGCCCCATCGGAGGCCTCGGTAACCGAGACGCCGCGCGCGGTGCCGATGGCCGGCGGGAAGGGCCAGGTTCCTCCGACGGCGCCTGTCGGCGACAGGCGCACGATGCCGCGCGCCGCCGCGACCCACGCGCCGCCCGATCTCGCGGCCTCACACGCGAGGAATGGCCCGAGGCTCAGCCCCGTCGCCGTCGCGAGGTCACGCGTCCGCGCGGTGGCCGCATCGAACTCGACCAGCCGCTCGGGCGTCACGATCAGCACGCGGTCGGTGGCCCACGGCAGGAAGTCCCGGCGCATCTGCGCGAACGGCTGAACGTCGGAGATGGGCCACGACGTCCATCGGCCGCCATCCAAACTCTGGAGGCCGCGAAAGCCCAGGTTCTCGCCGCCCGCCTGCAACAGGGCCCACAGGCGGCCGCCCGGCGCCTCGCGCACGGTCAGGTTGGGACCGGGACTGGGCAACCGCGTGAAACGGAAGCCGTCATAGACGGACATCGTGGCCACATCGCCGTGCGTGATGTAGACACGCCCGGACGGTCCGCGGCTGACGTCGGCAACCCATGACTCCTGCAGGCCATCGAGGGAGGAGAAGACACGCCAGTGGGGCGGTCCCTGCGCGAGAACGTCGGCGGCGGCGCAACAGAACACCGCGCCAACGACCAGGGTGCGGACGGCAGCGGCAAACAGCCGACGATGGATCGTCAGAATTTCCGCCATCTCCAGGAACCCGTATTGTAGCCGGAAACCAACCTGGCACCGCGTGCTGACCGACGCCGCAGACCGCAGACCCACCGCAGACCCGTCGCTTGACCAACCCGAACGAACGCGCATACGCTGCGACTCGACTGTGTCGGGAACGACCAGGCACCGTGACGAACAGGAGGACCGTGTGGTGAAGAAGTCGAGCGCCGGCGCGCGCTGGCCGATTGTCGCCTTGATCGCGGTGGTGGCAGCAGCGGCCGTGTACTTCTTCTGGCCGGGCGAGGAGCGCCGCGTGCGGGCGCAACTCGGGTCGCTGGCCGATTCGCTCGGCATCCCGGCGCACGAGGCCGATCTCGCCCGGCTGGCCCGCGCGTCGCGCGCCCGCCACTACTTCAGCGAGGATGTCGCGGTGGACTTCGAGGGCGGGTTCCCACCGTCGGTCCGCGGCCGGGAATCCATCGCCGGGCTCGTGGCACGGCCCTGGGCCGAGCCGTCTGGCGTCAGGATCGAGCTGGAGGACGTGCGGATTTCTCTGGACGAGTCACGAACCACGGCCGACGCTCGATTCAAGGCACGAGTCGTGTCGCTCGATCCCGCGAAAGACCCACCGACGATCGACGGGCGCACGGTGTCGCTCACGCTGCGGCGCGTCGAGGGCACGTGGCTCGTGTCGAGCGCTCGGATCATGCAGAGCGACGACGCGTTGCGATAGGCTCGTCCGCAGGCGCACCCCACAACGGGATATGATGATGTCGTGCTGGTCCTGTGAGGTGATGCCGTGTCCGTTCGTGCAATTCGGGGTGCCATCGACGTCGAAGCCAATACCGCGGCGGCCATCGCCACCGCCACGCGGCGACTGCTCGTCACGATGTGCGAGGTCAATGGCATCGATCAGGCGGATATCATCTCGGCGTTCTTCACGGTGACCGTGGATCTCAATGCGGCGTTCCCCGCGGCGGCCGCGCGTGCGCTCGGCTGGGTGGATGTGCCGCTGCTCGACGCCCAGGAAATAGAGGTTCCGGGCGCGATGCCGCGGGTGATCCGCGTGCTGCTGCACGTGGTCACCGGGCGGCCCAGGATGGAAATCCAGCACGTGTACCTGGACCGGGCGATCGCGCTCCGTCCGGATCTCCGGCCATCGACCACGGACAGAACCTAGGATTTCCTCCTGAAGGCGTCGGCGAGCGCGTTGCCGAACGCGCCGCCGCTCGATGGCCGCGGGCGGGAGGGAGGCGGGGCGGAAACCGGCGGCCCGCTCTGCCGCCGCGGCGCCGCGGGTCCGGTCCTCTGGTCCCGAGGTTCGCCGGTCTGCGGGTTCTGGCGCATCGAGAGCGCGATGCGCTTGCGCGCCACGTCCACCTCGACGACGGTCACCGTCACCTTCTGCTGCACCTTGACGACCTCGGCCGGGTCCTTCACGAACCGGTCCGCCAGCTGACTCACGTGTACCAGGCCGTCCTGGTGCACGCCGATGTCCACGAACGCACCGAACGCGGTCACGTTGGTGACGATGCCAGGGAGTTTCATGCCGGGTTCCAGGTCCTCGAGCTTCTCGACGCCTTCCTTGAAGCTGAATGCCTCGAACTCGCGCCGCGGGTCGCGTCCGGGCTTCGCCAGTTCCGCGAGAATATCCCGTAGCGTCGGCAGGCCGACGGTGTCCGTCGTGTACTTGTCCGGCACGATCCGCCCGCGTAGCGTCGCATCGCGGATCAGATCACCCACCTTGCAGCCCAGGTCGTGCGCCATGCGGTCCACGACGGCGTAGCTCTCGGGATGCACGGCGCTCGCGTCGAGCGGATGAGCCCCCTCGCGAATCCGCAGGAACCCGGCGCACTGTTCGAACGCCTTCGGCCCGAGCCTCGGCACGCGCAGCAGATCCTGTCTCGACCGGTACGGACCGTTCTCATCGCGATACGCGACGATCTTGGCCGCGAGCGACGGCCCGAGGCCGGACACGTACGAGAGAATCTGCTTGCTCGCGGTGTTGAGTTCCACGCCCACGCCGTTCACGCACGATACGACCACGTCGTCCAGGCTGCGCTTGAGCGCGGGCTGATCGACATCGTGCTGGTACTGGCCGACGCCAATCGACTTCGGATCGATCTTCACCAGCTCGGACAGCGGGTCCATCAGCCTCCGGCCGATGCTCACCGCACCGCGCACGGTGACGTCGTGCGCCGGGAACTCCTCGCGGGCCACCTCGCTGGCCGAGTAGATCGACGCGCCGCTCTCGTTCACCTGCGCGACGACGAGGCCGCTCGGAAGCGGGAGGCTCCGGACGAACTGCTCCGTCTCGCGGCCGGCCGTCCCGTTGCCGATGGCGATCGCCTCGATCCCGAAGCGCGTGACGAGGGCCATGACCGTCTCGCCGGCCTGGTGCACCTGCGCCGGTGAGGCTGCGGTCGGGTAGATGACGTCGTTGTGCAGGAGCTTCGCCTGCCGATCGAGGCAGACGATCTTGCACCCGGTGCGGAAGCCAGGGTCGATCGCGAGCACATTCCTCTGACCGAGCGGCGGCGCGAGCATGAGCTGACGCAGGTTGTCGGCGAAGACGCGGATCGCCTCCTCGTCGGCCTTCTTCTTCGACTCGAACCGAATCTCGCCCTCGATGGCCGACCCGAGCAGGCGCTTGTAGCTGTCGTGCGCGGCCAGGCGCACCTGCTCTCCGCCGGACGTGTTCGGCGCCACGACGAACAGCCGTTCGAGGACAGCGATGGCGTCTTCATCCGCGGGCGCCATCCGCACGCGCAGCACGCCCTCCGCCTCGCCGCGGCGGATGGCCAGCAGGCGATGGCTGGGAATCGAGGCGATGGGCTCGGTCCAGTCGAAGTAGTCCTTGAACTTCGCGCCCTCGGCTTCCTTGCCCGGAACCACGGCCGATCGCACGCCCGCACGGTCCCAGAACAGCTGCCGTAGCGTCGCCCGTGCCGTCGCATCGTCGCTGAAACGTTCTGCCAGGATGTCGCGCGCCCCGGCGAGCGCGGCCTCGATGTCGGCCACGCCCTTCTCGGCGTTCACGAACGCCGCCGCCTGAACGTCCGGTCTGACGCCCGCCTGGTCGCCGACGATGAGATCCGCCAACGGCTCGAGACCGGCCTCGCGAGCGATGGTCGCGCGCGTGCGCCGCTTGGGTCGATAGGGCGCGTAGACATCCTCGAGGGCGGTCATGGTCGCGGCCGCCGCCACGGCCTGCGACAGCTCGTCGGTGAGGAGTTCGCGCTCCTCGAGCGATTTGAGAATCGCCGCGCGCCGATCGTCCAGTTCCGCCAGCTGCGCCAGCCGGTCGCGAATGTGCGTGATGGCCACTTCATCGAGGCTGTCAGTGGCTTCCTTGCGGTACCGGGCGATGAACGGAACGGTCGCGCCCTCGGCGAGCAGGGCGACGGTGGCCGCCACCTGTCGCGGCGTGGCTTTCAGTTCCTGCGCAATCTTCCCGACGTATGATTCGGTCACCATTCAATAGTACCCCACTTTTTTTGTTGAATTCCGGCACCGCACGACGCAAGCTCTTGAGCCTGATGAGAGCCATCCTCCGGCAGCACAAGCAGTACTTGTTGACAGGCGTGTCCTACGTCATCCCGATGATCGCGTGCGGCGGCATCCTGATCGCCACCGCGATCGCGCTGCTGACCATGCTGCATCCGATGTCGATGACGCCGTCGGGCGGCCCGGACTTTTCGGCGTCGCCGGCCCTCAAGGTCGTGCTCGACATCGGAGATGCGGCCTTCAAGATGGCGCTGCCGGTCCTTGCTGGGTTCATCGCCTACGGAATGGCCGGCAGGCCCGGCCTCGTCCCCGGTCTGATTGGCGGCTATCTCGCGGGAACGACCAACGCCGGGTTCCTCGGCGCGCTGCTCGCCGGTCTGCTCGCCGGTCACGTCGTGAACCTGCTGAAGAAGATGCCGGTGCACAGGTTCGTGCGCCCGATCATGCCGATTCTCATCATCCCGATCGTGTCCGGCCTGGCCGTCGGCATCGTCATGATCCAGGTGGTCGGCGGGCCGATTGCGCAGTTCATGGCGTTCCTGGGCGCCTGGCTGCAGTCGATGGGTGAGGGGAACGCGATCGTGCTGGCGACGATCCTCGGCGGCATGATCGCGTTCGACATGGGCGGCCCGGTGAACAAGGCCGCGTTCTTCTTCGGTGCGGCGATGATCAAGGAAGGCAACTACTCGGTCATGGGGGCGTGCGCCGCGGCAATCTGCACCCCGCCGCTCGGGCTCGCGCTCGCGACGCTGATCGGACGGCGACGGTGGACCGAGGAGCAGCGGGAGTCCGGGCTGGCGGCGCTCGGCATGGGCATGGTAGGTATCACCGAGGGGGCGATCCCGTTCGCGGCAGGCGATCCGGTGCGCGTGATTCCGTCGATCATGCTCGGTTCGATGGTCGCCGCCGTCGTCGCGATGCTCGGAGGCGTCGGCGATCACGCGCCGCACGGCGGGCCCATCGTCCTGCCGGTCGTGGACCATCGTCTCACGTACGTGCTGGCCATCGTGCTCGGCACCCTGGTGACCGCGGTGACAATCAACCTCGTCAAGCGGCTGACCGAGGATCCGCCTGCCGTCGAAGGAGCTGGTCGATGAAACTCGTTGCCGTGACCGCCTGCCCGACAGGCGTCGCGCACACCTACATGGCCGCGGAACAGCTGGAGAAGACCGCGAAGAAGCTGGGCCATACGATCAAGGTCGAGACACAGGGAGCCATGGGTCTCGAGAACGAGTTGAGCCAGGCCGATGTGGACGCCGCGGACGCGGCCATCATCGCGGCCGACATCGCGCTGGAGCGCCCCGAGCGGTTCGACCGGATTCGCCGGGTCGACGTGCCGGTCCAGCTCGCGATCAGGGATCCAGAAGGCGTGTTCGCCAGGCTCTGAAGGACGAAACGTGTCGTTCGACTATCGCTTCACGTGCCCGCTGCCGTGCGGCATGCACGCCCGCCCCGCAACCGCCTTCGAGGAGGTCGCGCGCCGATTCGTGTCGGACATCTCGCTGGTCAACCAGCGAACCGGCCAGGCGGCGAACGCGAAGAGCGTGCTCGGCATCGTGAGCCTCGACATCCGTCAGGGTGATGCCTGTCGCGTCTTCACGATTGGCGCGGACGAGCGCTGGGCGATCGAGGCGGTCAAGGCGTTCGTGGACACGGAGCTGGGGCATGTGGACGATGCCCTGCCCGCGCCACCATCGGCGCCGGGCTCGGTCGTGTTGCCCCGCATGCTCCAGCAGGCGAATGTACGCGTCCTGCCAGGCATCCCGGTCGCGCCTGGCATCGGCCGGGGCCGGGCCGTGTCGGTGACGGGCTTCACGCTGCCCGATTCGGTGCCCAGGACGGACGTGGCGGACCCGGAAGCCGAGATGCAGCGTCTCGGCGAGGCGCTGCGCGAGCTGGCGCGGGGCTATGACACGCGGTTGGAGAACCAGCGGCGTGGCGTGGAAGCCGACGTGCTCCGCGCGCACAGGGCCGTCGCGCGCGATCCCGAGTTCCAGCAGCACCTGTTCCAGGAAGTGCGCGACCACCGGCTGACCGCCGCCGGCGCCATCACCGCGACAGAAAGCCACTTCTCCGAGATGCTGGTGGCCACCGGCAGCGCGCTCCTCCGCGAGCGGGCACTCGACATCCGCGACGTGTGCCACCAACTGCTCCGCGTCGTGTACGGCGACGTGGTGCAGGAGCATCGGGTCGAGTTGTCCGTCCCCAGCGTGTGCCTGGCCGACGCCCTCACGCCGGGCGAGTTCCTCGCGCTCGACCGCGGCTGGCTGAAGGGCCTCGTGCTGGCCCACGGCGGCACAACCTCGCACACCGTCATTCTGGCGCGGACCTTCGGCGTCCCGACCCTGGTCGGTGTCAGGGGCCTCGACGCGTCACTGGACGGGCGGGAAGTCGTGGTCGACGCCGACCTGGGCGTTCTCGTCACAACGATCACTGAAGACGGCAGGCTCTACTACGACATGGAGCATCGGCGTCTCGACGCTCGCCGGGCGCGGGTCCGGCGCTTCGCCGATGCGCCGGCCGCCACGACGGATGGCCGACGGATCGAAATCGGGGCCAACGTCGGGTCGGCTGATGAAGTGTCTGACGCCGTGGCCGCTGGTGCGGACGGAATCGGGCTGTTCCGTACCGAGATGCTGTTCCTCGATCGTACGCAACCGCCGACCGAAGACGAACAGTTCGAAGAGTACCGGCGCGCCCTCGCCGACGCCGACGGCCGCCCGGTCATCGTGCGCACGTTCGATGTCGGCGGTGACAAGCCGCTCCCCTACCTGTCGCTGCCGCGCGAGGACAATCCGTTCCTCGGCTACCGCGCCGTCCGTATCTACCCCGAGTTCTCGGCGCTGTTCCGCACGCAGGTTCGTGCGCTGGTGCGGGCGTCCGCGTTCGGCCGTCTGCGAGTGATGGTTCCGATGGTGGCGCGGCTGGAAGAAGCCGTGTGGGTCAAGGACGTGGTGGCGGAGGAGCAGGCACGGATGGCCGCCGACGGTCTTGCGATCGACCGCAGCATGGAGCTGGGCGCCATGATCGAGGTGCCCTCGGCGGCGTTCCTCGTCGGGCCTCTGAGCCGGCACCTCGACTTCTTCAGCATCGGCACGAACGACCTGCTCCAGTACTTCGTCGCCGCGGACCGCGCCAACGGCAAGCTGGCCGACCTGTCGAATCCGCTCGCGCCGGCCTTCCTCCGGCTGCTGGACCTGGTCGTGCGCGAGGCCCGGGCACGAGGACGCTGGATCGGGTTGTGCGGCGAGATGGGAGGCCAGGCGAACTGCCTCCCCGTGCTCGTGGGACTCGGCCTCGACGAAATCAGCATGGCGACGCCGCTGATTGCGGCCACGAAGGCGACGCTGGCAGAGCTGTCACAGGCGGGCTGCCGCGCGCTGCTCGAACAGGCGGCGGCGTGTGGGACGCCGCACGAGGTGGAGCCACTGCTCGACGCCCCCGGGCACCGGCGCGATGTCCCGCTGATCGATCCCGCGCTCGTCGTGGTGCGCGGGACCTGCCGGACGAAGGAAGAAGCCGTCAAGACCGGCGTCGATCTGCTCTTCGCCTCGGGCCGGACCGACCGGCCCCGCGAGGTCGAGGAGGCGGTGTGGCAGCGTGAGGCCACCTACTCCACCGGCTTCGGCCACGGCTTCGCCATTCCCCACTGCAGGACCGACGCGGTGACCGCGAACTCGCTGGCGGTGGTCACGCTCGATGAGGGCGTCGAATGGGGATCGCTCGACGGCAAGCCCGTCCGGGTGATGATCCTGCTCGCCATCCGCCAGTCGGCCACGGCGACCGCCCACATGCGCGTCCTGGCCACGCTCGCCCGCCGCGCGATGCACGAGGAGTTCCGCGACGGTCTCTCGTCAGCGCCCGACGCCGAGTCACTCTGCCGATTCCTGTCCGAGAGCCTCAACGAATAGACCGGGCGCAGCCGCTGCGGCCGGTCGCGAGGCCGAGTTCGAGATCGGGAAGCGGCCCGGACCCGAACACGTACTCGTCGAACTCGGCGTCCAGCAGGCCGCCGTAGGTCGTCGAGAAGACGCTGCGCAACTCGTTCGCCGTCAGGCCCTGGCGGGGGCTCGTCACGACGCGACGCACCGCTTCTTCGAGATAGCGGCCCGACGCGTGGAGCCGCCGATCCACCAGCAGCCAGAACAGCGCACCCTTGCTGTAGACGAAGCGGCTGGCGGCGGGATCGAGTGACGCGTCGATCAGGCTGCGCGCACCTCCGCGTTCGAGCACACGCATCTCGGCGTTCAGATCGGCCAGGCAGGCCGCTTCATCGTCCACGCTCCATGCGTCGGCCTCGCGCGCGACCTTGATCCCGTAGTACTCCGTCAGGCCCTCGCGGAACCACCCCGCGTCGGGCGCCGTGAGCGTCGCATCGTTCCACCAGTGGAAGACCTCGTGCGCCAGGACCTCCGGCGCCCGTGACTGGACGATCGTATGCGGTCCTGCCGCCCCGCCGTGCATGAAGTCGTCGGGCACCAGGATCGCGACGAACGGCCCATCCCGCTTGATCGGTGCGGCCACCAACTCGAGCTCCCGCCGCAGGATGTGCTCGATCGGAAATGCGGTGCCCGTGAGCAGCCCGGGGGTGACGACGTGAATCACGGCGGTGCCGGACGACAGATCGCGCGTGTCGAACGGGCCGAGCGCGAGATACTCCGCGCCGCCGGTACCGTCGGCTGGGACCAGGATGCGGTCGTCATCCTCGCGCCACGGCGTCACGGCGACCCACCCGACCGGCAACACGAACCGGACACCGATCACGGCGCCGGGAATGCCGATGATCGGCAGAAGACTCGCTGACCGGACGACGGCGAGATCGCCGGTGATTCGGCTCCTCGCATCGGCCGGCTGATTGAGGTCGCTCCCCGGCGGGAAGAACGTGGGATCGATGGAGTACTGCACGATGACCGACGCGCCGCGGTCGGGCAGCGGCACCCGCCGCACGAGCATGCCGTGGTAGGTGTCCGATGCCGCGTCGATGGTGCGCCCGGCAGCCGTCACGCTGAACGATCGCACCTGCGGTCTCGTCACGCGGGCGTCGGCAAAGGCCAGGAGCAGTTCCCGTCTGCCGCCGAGCGCCAGGGGGTCGAACTCCAGCTGGACGCTTGCCAGTCCCCCGGCCGGCTCCGCGATGGTCACCGTGCAGGGCACCACCGGCGGCGGCGCCGACGGCATCACGTTCGCGTTTCGACGCGCAGCGAAGATGGCCACCACCACCGCGACGACGACGAGGGCCACCAACAGGAGCGGGCGTCGCAACTCGATCACGGTGTCCTCCAGAGCGACAGCAGCCGGAGCCGTCTCTCAGTCCCGCTTGCCGCGCGCGATCACACACAGCAACTCGAAGAGGAGGTTGGCGGCCAGCAGCGACGTGATCTGCCCGGGACCATCGAATGGCGGCGCGACTTCGACAACGTCGCAGCCGGCGATCGAGAGGCCCGCCAGGCCCCGGACCAGGTGCTGCGCCTGGAAGCTGCTGAGCCCGCCGACTTCCGGCGTGCCCGTGCCCGGCGCGAACGCCGGATCCACGACGTCGATGTCAAATGTCACGTACGCCGGCCTGGTGCCGAGGATCGCCCGGACCCGCGCGGTGGTCGAATCCTCGCCCTGCCCCATCACCTCGTCGATCGTCAACACGGTGATGCCGTTGGCGTCCTGGAACGCGAAGTCCTCCGGGCCATACATCGGCCCGCGGATGCCTACCTGGATGAAGCGGCGGGGATCGACGAGCCCCTCGGTCACCGCGTAGTAGAACGGCGACCCGTGAAACAGCTTCGACCCGAAGTCCTCATCCCAGGTGTCGATGTGGGAATCGAACTGGACGAGGCCCAACGGCCCGTGTCGCTCGGCGAGCGCGCGAAGAACGGGCAGCGAGATGCTGTGGTCTCCCCCTGCCACCAGCGGAACCGCGCCGTCGGCCGCTATCGACGCGATGCGCGCGTGGATCGCCTGATGGGCGTGGTCGAGATTCACCGGTGAGGCGTCCACATCGCCCACATCGGCGACGCGGAGCCGATCGAACGGCGCCACCTGCTGGAAGTAACTGAACGGCCGGATCAGCGATGACTGCGCGCGGATTTCGCGGGGGCCCAACCGCGCGCCCGGGCGGTAGGACGTGCCGCTGTCGAACGGCGCGCCAACAATGGCGACGTCGAGATCGGCGGAGTCCGCCTGATGGGGCAGGCGCATGAACGTGGGCGGTTGCGAGAATCGGGGTGAACGGAACGCATCCCTGGGCTGTGGGTTCGGCACGAGCGCCTCCTGAGGCGCCCATTGTGCACCAAGTCGCGGCCAATCGCCTTCCCGCTTCGCCGCCTCGCCGCCTGGCCGCCTTCCTGTCTGGCCGTTCTCCCGTCCAGCTGCCTCAACCCCGGCGTCGAACCTGGGCGGTATCCGTGCTCTCGAAGATTCGATCGGCGCTTGCCGCTTCGAACCCCTCGCGTCTGTGTTCCCGTCGAATCTGGTCGGCAGGGAGATGCGCGAAGTCGTCGAGCAGGCGTCGATCGGCGAACTCGACGTACGAGCCGGGGATCTCGTGCGGCGCAAGGCCACCGCGGCCGTCGGCGAAGGCGGCCTGCACCATCGCGGCCACCGTCGAACTCTGCAGCAGCTTTCCGTCGGCGCTCACTTTGACTCTTCCGCCCGAGTCGTTCAGCGTGAACCCGTGCGATTCGAGGAAGCGGTCGAACCGATCGATGGTGTTCCAACCCGCCGGCAGATTGTGAATCGAGATGGTGAAGTGGTTGAGGTAGTACCGGTTGTAGATGACCCACGCCGCGAACTCACTCTCCTGCCGGAGGCGCGAATAGTCGGCCCAGGTCGGCGTCTGCCAGAGCGGCGCGTGAAGAAAGCCCACCACCGCTTCGGCGGAATCGAGGTCGAGGACCTCGACCGGATCGCGTGTCACGGCGCCGACGTACGAGCGGATGATGCGCTGGGCGTCGGCCGAGAGCTCGCCCACGCGAAGTTCGCTGATGAAGATGCGCGGGAGATCGTCCTGAGGCGGCGCGTACCAGTGCGCCGACACCTTCTTCGCCGGGAAGTCGTAGCGGTCGCGGCGCTCGTACCCGTAGTGCAGGAACACCTTCTCGAGCGAGGCGAGGCCCAGCGGGGCCAGCCCCATCGTCCGGAACGCGATGTGATCGTTCTCGATATCGGCCGCAGTGGCAATCATCCCCTCGGCAAGCATCGCCGAGAGGATGGCGCCGACATCGGGCACGTGCAGACGGTAACGTGCCATCAGGCCGTCGAGCACGGCCCGCAGCGTCTCCAGTCGGTCGATCGGCATTGGTGGACTCCCTCGTCGAGGGTAACCGACGACCGGCGCTGGACGCCAATCGAGTCCGGCGGCGTGCGCGACAATCGGGGGCCCAAGCGGAAACACTGGAAGACTGGGAAGCGGGACGCCACATCGTCATGGATTGCCAGACGGAACGACTCAAGATCAGCGCGGCCGTGCCGATTACCCCGACGTGCCAGCTTCTATCTTCACACGCGGCCCGGAACGTCTGTGCTGCGAGTACGGGGACGACTGCGCCGGCTTCGCCCTCGTACTCAGAACCGACAGCGGCGGATCCATCACCCAGCGGTTTCCCGACGCCACCAGTCTCGCCAGACGCCGACTGGCGCTCGAGCAGATGCTGATGGCGGCCGGGTGGGTTCTGGAACAGGTCTCGCAGTCGGGCCGGCCGGCACCGGCCCACCGAGTCGCATCCAGACGCTGAGGCCAGCGGGCTACCGCGCCTGGCGAGCGAGGCGACCCTCGTGCCGCGGGGCACTTGCCTTCGTCAGCACCGCCGCTGAGGAAGGCGAGAGATGATACTCGTCAATCGTGGCAGCCACCACCCGCCGGTGCCCGGACCCTGCATCGCCAACGCGCACGATCCGTCCCGAGCACAGCGCGGTGCTCCCTTCAGTCGGGCCAAAGCTCGTCAGCGCCACCGAGAAGTCAATCCGCGTCGCCACGCCCGGTCGCGGGCCGTCAGCCACGAACCGTACGCCGCTGTGACTCATCTCGATCGTCGTGCCGTCGTACCAGACATCGTCGCCGGCACAGCAGTAGCGCACTGAAAGCGACAGCGGGTACCGTGCGGCCCGTCGGCAGTCTTCTCGCCAGTCAGCCATGATGCCCTCCGTTGGCTCAGCTGGCTGACGCGCCAAGCTGAGCACACGTCGCCCTGGGTGGGGGTGCTCCGCTGAATCTTGCCAGCCACTATCGTGCCAAGTGCCGTGGGTGCAGAGTGGTCGGTTCGCGAGGACCGACGCTGGCGGGCGCGCCGATGGGTGCAGTGGAACCGGACACAACCGCTGCACGACCGCGCATCAGCCGGCCGTTCCTCGCGTTCGGCCAAGTCCTTCGATGCGCAACACGGCTACGTATTCGTGCCCTCAGGACTTGGTGCTGAACGAGCGACACCGGCCGCGTGCGCCGGGTGCGGATTGTGGCCGCAGTTGCGAGTCGAAGTGCTAACCCTTGGCCTTCATCGAGCGGCGGTACAACAGGGAGTAGTGGCGGAGGCGCCCCGACATGTGCGAGCCGACGCCGGCGATCGCGACGACGGCGAACAGGAGCGGCACGCGGGTATTCCATGCGAATGGAACGGCGCACAGGACGGCCAGCTTCATGACGACCGACAGGCCACCGAGCTGGAAGGCCCAGTCGAGCGAACCGTAGAGTTCGATGGCCAGCAGCGCGGCGCCGGTCGCGATCGCCAGCCACAGCCAGGGCACCAGCAGATCGGCCGAGACCCCGAAGACGTGCCCCCCAAGCAGGGTGCCGGTCGCGGCCAGATGGATCGTCCGGCACAGCACGTTGAAGAGGCGCGCATGTGGCAACCGGCGGGGCGGGTCGGGCAGCAGGATTTCGCGAAGGCTCATCGGTTCAAGTGTCGCGTCTGATCGGGCGTTAGATCCGCACCCAGGGCCTCGCCTGCGGCATGAACGGCCAGGGCGTTGCGGCGAGAATGGCGAGCAGGGCGAGACCATACCAGATGAACACCCGTCTGCCCGGTGACGGGGTTCGCCCCAGCGTGCGTCCGAGGTGGGCGAACACGACGGCGAGGATCATCGCCGCCGGATGCTCCACGGCCCAGAAGCGCATGGGGCTGCTGCTCATGGCGGCTCCGATGTCGGCGATCGCGGCACGGGTGATCGGACTGGCGGCGAGATAGAGTGCCAGCCCGAGCAGCAGTTGGATGTCGATCGCCAGCACGAAGAGCAATCCCGGCCGTGCGTCGCCAGCTGTCCACGGCGACCGGCCAGCCGCGCGTCGGGCGGCCACGACGGCCCACACGCCGGACAGAACGACGACCCAGCGCAGGATGGAGTGCAAGGTCAGAATGGGCACGTACATGATGTCGAACCGGGCTCGGGCGGGCACAAAGGCCCGCCCCCACTGAATTCTACTGGCTGCTGGCCGGTCGTGGCTGCCCGCTGAGGATCGTTGCGGACTGCCAGCCGGTTGTTACTGTCCGCTGGTGGCCAGGTACCGTCTGCTGGCGCTATCCGTTGTGGACGAGGTACGCCTCGATCATGATCAACGACCGCTCGCCAGCGGCCTTCACGATCTTCAGCAGGTTGTCCATCGTCGCCACTTCTTCGACCTGCTCGGTGACGAACCAGCGCAGGAAGTCCTGGGCCGCGTAGTCCTTCTGTCCGACGGCGGTGGTCATCATCGCGTTGATGCGCCGCGTGACTTCGAGCTCCCACTCGAGCGAGGTCTGGATGACCGCCTCGACCGACTTGAAGGTCGCCTGCGGCGCACTGATCGCAGGAATTTCGACGGCGCCACCCACGCCGTTGAGATACTTCACGAACTTGATCGCGTGCTCGCGCTCTTCCTCGGCCTGCTTGAAGAACATGGCCGCCAGCTTCTTCATCGGCAGGCCGTCGAGGAAGGCCGCCATGTTCAGATACTGGTTCGATGCGAACAACTCGAGACCGATCTCCTCGTTGAACGCGGCGTTCAGGTCCTTGCTGATCAGCATGGTGCTCTCCGTTGCGGTTATCGTTGGGACGGTCTCTGTATGATAACTCAACCGCGAGCGGGAGGCAGCTGAACGCCTGGCCGCCTGGCCATGATCGACAGCGTCCGGCACTGGCCATCCCACGTACCGTTCTTCGGGTAGAGGATACAAGACGCGCCTGGCTTCAATCGGGATTCCCGTGATCTGGATCGCAGATGACGCGCCGGCGGAGAGACCGCCGGTTCAGTGCGGACCGGGTGGGACGATCACTGCAGGCGGCCGTGGTTCGTCTACCGGCGCCCGCGCCGTCTCGGCGCGAAGCCCGGTATCGACCCTCGCGGCGGACGTGCGGCGCCGGGCGAGCGTTTCTATCGCGGCGTACAGCTCGTAGGCGCGGACCGGCTTGGAGATGTAGGCGTCCATCCCGGCCTCGATGCAGCGTTCCCTGTCGCCGGAGATGGCATGGGCGGTGATGGCGACAATCGGCGTGCGCCGGCCGGTGCCCTGCTCGAGCACGCGAATGGCCGCCGTGGCGTCGTACCCGTTGATGCCCGGCATCTGCACATCCATCAGCACGAGGTCGAATCGCTCACGATCGACGGCCGCGATCGCCTGCTCTCCGTCACCCACCACGATCACCTTGTGGCCACGCTTCTCCAGGAGACGTTCGGTGAGGCGCTGGTTGACCGCGTTGTCCTCCGCCAGCAGGATCCGCAGCGGCATCGAGTTGGGCGGGGCTGGCGCGTCGGGCGCGTGCTCGTCCGGCCCCGTCTCGCCGGCCGCCTGCGCGGTTGCGGCGCTTGGGCCGAAGCCCGCAGTGAAGGAGAAACGGCTGCCCTTGCCCGGTTCGCTCTCCACCTCGAGCTGGCCACCCATCATGGTGACGAGCCGCGACGAAATCGACAGGCCGAGGCCCGTCCCTCCAAATCGCACGTTCGTCGATGGGTCGGCCTGGGAGAACGGATCGAAGACGGCCACCTGCTTGTCGACGGGGATCCCGATGCCGGTGTCCAGCACCGAGAACCGCACCTGCGCACCCTTGTCGCCAGCCGAGACCAGCGTGACCTCGAGCTGCACCCTCCCCTGCGGCGTGAACTTCACGGCGTTGCCCAGCAGGTTGACGAGCACTTGCCGGAGCCGTGCCGGATCACCGACCAGCCGCTCTGGAACCTCCGGAGCCACCGTGCACTCGAACCGCAGACCGCTCCTGGCCGCCCGGGGCTCGAACACGCGCAGGATCGGCTGGAGTGCGTCCCGCAGGCCGAAATCCACTGGCTGGAGTTCGAGCTTGCCCGCCTCGATCCTCGACAGATCGAGCACGTCGTCCAGCAGGCGAAGCAACGACTCGGCGCAGGACTTGACGGTCACCAGATACTCGCGCTGCTCGGGGGTGACCCGCGTGTCGAGCGTCAACTCCGTCATGCCGACGATCCCGTTCATCGGCGTGCGGATCTCGTGGCTCATATTCGCGAGGAACTCGCTCTTCGAGCGGTTCGCCGCCTCCGCCGCTTCACGGGCCCGGCGCAACTCGTCTTCCACGCGTCGCCGCGCGGTCACGTCGCGTGCGATGCCCTGCACACCCACCGGCCGGCCGTCGCGATGGATCAGCCGCTCGGTCACTTCGACGATGGCTCGCGTCCCGCGGCGCGCACGCAACTCCAGTTCGCCCTTCACCGGCACGCCACCGTGGACGACGTGGAGCAGCATCCGCCCCGCCGACTCGAGTGACGCCGGTGCGACCAGGTCGACCATCGACAAACCGCCGTGCTCTGAGATGGAGCGGCCGATCAGATCTTCCCCGGCCTTGTTGAGCGAGGTCAGCCGCCCGTCCAGGTCCAGCGTATAGACCATGTCGCTGGCGTTGGCGAACAGTTCGTGGAACTGGTCGGCGAGGGCTTTCTCGGACTCGAGCTGGTGACGGATCGTCGCGGTCTGCCTGCGCAAGCGTCGAAGGAGGACGAGGGCCACGACGAAGGCCGCGACGGCCGCCAGTCTGGTGGCCATCAGCGCCCACGTGAGGCGACCGAGGGTGTCGGCGGCGGACTCGCCGGCCACCGGTCGTTCGGCCGCGGCGTCGGTCGGTCCCGCCGCGGGCGCGCCCGATCGGCGAACGGCGGCCTCGGACGAGCGGACCCCGAGCGTCGAACCAGCGACGAGGGTGCTCGCCGCCAGGAGCGAACACACGACGAATCTGGTCGCGCGCCCGTGTGAAACACCCCTCCAAAACATCGGGAACTGGCTCGTTTCTACCTTCTCCGTTTCACGTTCGTCGTTCAGGCCGGCGCTTCGTTCGGCGGCCCCACGATGACAGTCCACCACCCTACTACTACTTCTCGGTTGACCGCCCTCGGCCCCGCACCGTTCGAGGAGAATAAATCACGCGGGTCACCCGAGCGCGGTCAGGCGGTGGAGCGCAATCCCGGTGGCCGTCGCCGCGTTGAGCGAATCGATGCCCGGGGCCATCGGTATCCGCACGGCCGCGCCTGCCGCCGACAGGGCCTCGATGCTGAGACCTTCCGCTTCCGAGCCCACCAGCACGGCCACCTTCGCGTCAGGGTGCAGCGTGTCCGCGAAGTGTCCGATGTCGATCGCATCCGGGCTCGGCGTCAGCGCCACGACCGTGAAACCCCGGTCGCGGATCTCGCGAAGGGCTCCGGGCCAGTCATCGGCTTGTGCGTGCGGCACCCAGAGCGCCGTCCCCATCGACACCCGGATCGACTTCCGGTAGAGCGGATCGCAACAGTGCGGACCGAGGACGACGGCGTCGATGCCGAATCCGGCCGCGTTCCGGAAGATCCCGCCCATATTGTCCATGTTGGCGATCTGCTCGAGCACCACCAGCCGGCGAGTGTCGGGATGATTCGCGAGCCAGGTGTGGGCGGAGACGGCAGCGGGGCGTTCGCCAATGGCCAGGCAGCCACGATGGACGTTGAATCCGGCCAGGCGTTCGATCGTGCCCGGCGTCGCCACGTAGACCGGCAGGTCCGGACTCGCGGCCTCGGCGATATGGCCCAGGGCGGTCAGCGCGGCGTCGGTCAGCAGGATCGAACGCGCCCGGCACATCGACCGGGCGATCAGCGTGCTGACGACGAGGCGTCCTTCGGCAACGAAGATCCCCGCCCGGCGCAGGAGATCCGGGTGAGTCGTCAGGCGGTAATCCGCCAGCCGCGGGTCGTCGAGACCGTCGACACGTTCGACCGACATGCGTCCCCCTGTATCATTTTAGCTTTGCGGACATCCAAGCTCCGCATTATGCTAGCCGCGATCTGGCCTGACGCGGGCGCAGGACAACCCGGCTCGTGACATGTCCGGGCCATCTGGCTGCATACCGCCTGCGTCCGTCGTTCTCGGCCGAGTCGCGCCCCGGGATCCGTCTGTGCGTCTGGGCGCTTGCCGCCCAGCCACCGCACGGTGTGACCACACGGTGCGTGCGTTCTTCGACACGAATTCGCTGTTCGAACACGCCGTCTTGAGGGCACCGCGGATCGCGGCCATCATCCAGGACTGGCACGGCTTCGTCCGGTTCGACACCGACGTGGGCGTCCTCCGGCGCGATCCGAACATCGGGAGTCTCACGCAGGTCACGAACCGCCCTGGCCGATACGCGAGGGAGTGAACGTGGAGAAACGGACGTCGCTGCGTCTGTTGATGCTCGAGGACGATCCACTCGATGCCGAGCTCGAGATCACTGCGCTCGAAGAGGCCGGCTTCGACTGCCAGTGGACGCGGGTGGAGACGCGGGCCGCGTTCCTCGCCGAGCTCGATGCGCCGCAGTACGATGTCATTCTCGCCGATTTCAACCTGCCGAGTTTCGATGGGCTGACGGCCCTGCGCCTGTTCCTCGATCGGCGGCTCGACTTTCCCTTCATCCTGGTGTCTGGCAACCTCGGCGAGGAAACGGCGATCGAGAGCCTGAAGGCCGGAGCGACCGACTATGTCCTGAAGAGCCGGTTGTCGCGTCTGGGCCTGGCCGTGCAGCGTGCGCTACGGGAGAAGGCCGGAGAGCGCCAGCAGCGCGAGGCGGAGGAGGACCGCCGTCGGCTGAGCAGCGCGGTGAACCAGGTGGCCGAGGCGGTGGTCATCACCGACCTCGACGGACGCATCCTGTACCTGAATCCGGCCTTCGAGAAGATGACCGGGTACACGCGCGCCGAGGCGGTCGGCACGGTGGCGCCAGTGCTGGAGAGACAGGACCAGACTGCGGCGGCCGGTGCCGACGGCGTGCGGTCGGCGGTGTCGATGGGCCGAACCTGGCACGGCCGGCTGGTGAACCTGCGCAAGGACGGCATGTCCTACACGGCCGATACCACCGTCGGACCGGTTCGCGACGAGCACGGCACCATCGTCAACTACGTGGCGGTGCAGCGCGACGTCACGAACGAACTGCGCATGGAAGCGCAGTACCGTCAGGCGCAAAAGATGGAAGCCATGGGGCGTCTGGCCGGAGGCGTGGCTCACGATTTCAACAACCTGCTCACCGCCATCGTCGGGTATACACAATTGCTGCTCGACCGCATCCCGCCCGACTCCGACCTCAGGCGCGACCTGGTCCAGATCGACGGTGCCTGCGAGCGGGCCACGACCCTCGTGCGCAGCCTGCTGACCTTCAGCCGCCGCGACCCGTCACGGCCGGAGGTGCTCGACCTCAATGCCGTGGTGAACAATGTCGCCGGCCTCCTCCGGCGCGTGATTGGCGAGGACGTGGAGTTGATTTCGCAGATCGGATCTGACGTCGCGGCCGTTCGCGCCGATCCTGGGCAGATAGAACAGTTGTTGATGAATCTGTCGGTGAACGCGCGCGACGCGATGCCGGGCGGCGGGCGGCTTGTCATCCAGACGGAGGCGGTCACGCTCGACGCCGATCAGGTGCCGAAAGGCATGGACCTCGTCCCGGGATGCTATGCACGGCTGAGCGTGAGCGACACCGGCGTCGGCATGGAGGAGCAGGTGTTGGGCCACCTGTTCGAGCCGTTCTTCACGACCAAGCCGGCGGGGGAAGGCACGGGTCTCGGCCTGTCGATCGTCTACGGCATCGTCAAACGACACAACGGGTACATTACCGTCGAGAGCCGGCCGCGGAAGGGCACCACGTTTCGCATCTACCTGCCCGTGGTGGCCGGACACGACGCGCCGACGGCGACGCCGATCACGCCCGCGTTGGGAGGGGCGTCGAGGGGCGGCCAGGAGATGATCCTCCTCGTTGAAGACGAAGCACCCGTCCGCATGCTGGTGCAGCGGGCGCTCGAGGGCGCCGGCTACCGCGTCCTGCCCGCGGCCGACGCGTCTGCCGCGATCGACGCGTTCAGGGCGCACGCCCAGGAAATCGTGCTTCTCGTCACCGACGTGGTGATGCCGGACACGAACGGGCCTGCGCTGTTCGAGGCGCTCACCAAGGACTGCCCGTCGTTGAAGGTCTTGTTCCTGTCGGGGTACGCGGGCGAAATCGTGCGGGGCCGCGGCGTCATGCAGGACGCGCCGTTCCTGCAGAAGCCGTTCAAGCTCGCCGACCTGTCGCGCCGTGTGCGTGAGATACTGGACAAGTAGACCCGATGCGCATCCTCGTCGTTGAAGACGACCCGACGATTGCGTCGTTCCTCGTCAATGGGCTGCAGGAGGCCGGCTTCGCGGTCGACGCGGCAGGCGATGGCGCGCGGGGGCTCCACCTCGCGCTGACCGAGCCGTACGACGCTGCCGTGCTCGACCTGATGCTGCCGGAGCGCGACGGCCTCAGCGTGCTCGAGGAGATCCGGAAGCATCGAATCGCCACGCCGGTCCTGATCCTCAGCGCCAGGAGATCGGTGGACGACCGCGTGAAAGGCCTCCAGGCCGGCGGGGACGACTACCTCACCAAACCGTTTGCCTTCTCCGAACTCCTCGCGCGCATCCAGGCGCTGATCCGCCGGTCGCAGGGCACGGTGGAACCGACTCGACTCGTGGCGGGCGAACTCACGCTCGATCTGATCACCCGCAGGGTCGAACGCGGCGGGCGGTCGATCGACCTGCGGCCGCGCGAATTCGCCCTGCTCGAATATCTCATGCGCAACGCCGGCCGCGTGATCTCGAAGACGATGATCATGGAGCACGTCTGGGACTACAGCTTCGACCCGCGCACCAACGTGGTGGACGTGCTGGTGTTCCGGCTCCGCGAGAAGGTCGACCGCGGGTTCGACGTGAAGATGATCCACACCGTCCGCGGGGTCGGATATGTCATCCAGGTGGGGTGAGAGCCCGGCTTACACCCTGGGCGTGCGCCTCGCCGCCTGGTATGCGGCCCTCTTCGTCGGCAGTTCACTGATCATCACCGGCCTCACGTACTTCCTGTTGTCGTCGTCGCTCCAGGAGCGCGATCGCCAGATCATCCGCTCGACCCTGGTCAGCTATGCCAGTCAGTATCAGCAGGGTGGACTGCGGGCGCTCGACCGCGCGATCCGCGCCGATCAGACGGCGGGCCGGCGCGAGCGGCTGTTCGTCCGCGTCATCGCCGGTGGCGAAGAGGCCATCTTCTCCAACCTGCCCGGTGACTGGAGCGAGTTCGATCTGTCGCAACTGCAGCGGCCGCGCGGACAGGACGGCGAGTGGTGGGTCCGCGTCCCGAGCCGCGGCGGATCGGCGGCACTCGAGGTCGCGACGGGGGTGCTGCCCGACGGCACGCTGGTCCAGGTCGGCAAGAGCACCGAGACGCGCAACGAATTGCTGTCGCGCTTTCGCACGGTGCTCCTGATCGTGCTGGCCGGCATTGTCATCGTCGGCGCGGCGGGCGGCGCCCTGCTCACGCGGTCCACGATGCAGCCGCTCCGGCAGTTGGCCGGCGTCGTCCAGACCATTCTCGGGACCGGCCGGTTCGAGGCCCGGGTGCCCGTGCGCGGCGGCCGCGACCCGCTGGATCAGTTGAGTGCGCTGTTCAACGCGATGCTCGACCGGATCGAAGCGCTCATCGCGGGAATGCGCGGTTCGCTCGACAACGTGGCGCACGATCTGCGGACGCCGATGACGCGGCTGCGGGCGGTCGCCGAACGAGCGCTCGAGATGGGACCTGAATCGACGGAGCGATACCGGGAGGCACTGGCCGATTGTCTGGAGGAATCGGAACGGGTGTCGGAGATGCTGAACGCGCTCATGGACATCTCGGAAGCCGAGACCGGCGTGATGAGACTCGCCCTCGAGCCACTCGACGTGGACGCGCTGTTGACCGACGCGGTGGAGCTGTACGCGGACGTGGCCGAGGACAAGGGGGTGACACTGCACGCCGAGCCTTGCGACGGGTTATCCATCCTCGCGGATCGGAACCGCATGCGCCAGGTCGTCGGGAACCTGGTGGACAACGCGGTGAAGTACACGCCCGTCGGCGGACGCATCGACCTCCTGGCGCGCGTCGAGGGTGATCTGGTGGCGGTCGACGTTCGCGACACGGGCGAGGGCATCGCAGAGCACGACCTGCCCTATATCTGGGACCGTCTCTACCGCGCCGACCGCAGCCGTTCGGCACGTGGCCTCGGCCTCGGCCTGAGCCTCGTCCGCGCCATCGTCCACGCCCACAAGGGCCGCGTCGAGGTCCACTCGACGCTCGGCCAGGGCTCGACGTTCACCGTCAACCTGCCTGCGAGCACCACGCACCAAACACCGTCCAGCGCACGAGGCACATAGCACTCAGCACTTCCTCCCTTTCACAGATGTAATCTCCCGGTAACGACCGTGTAATGCGGTTTGTCGTCCTACTGATCAGAGGACGAACACCATGAAGACTGACCGCTATCACCTGAGAGTCTCGCCGCGCCTCCGGCTCGGCATCCTGGCGACGTTGATTCTGGCCGTTGGCGTGCTGGCTGGCTGGACGGCATCTGGCTCGGCCGTTGACGCAGCCTCTGCTCGGGCCGTCGCCACGGTCGCCACCGACACGCAAGCGCCAAACCCTGCTATCGGGCCAAGGGCCGCGATCACCGGCCCACAGGCCTCGTACGCCGACCTGGTGAGCCAGGTCGGACCCGCCGTCGTGACGATCCGGTCGGAGCGGCTCGTCCGGGCGACGAGTTCGCCGTTCGGCGGCGACGAATCACTGCTCGAACAGCTTCTCGGACGCCAGGGGCGGAGGACGCCCCGGCAACGGCCGCATGAAGAAGGTGCCCTCGGATCCGGCGTCATCGTCGCTCCGGACGGGTATATCCTGACCAACCATCACGTCGTGGACGGTGCCAGCCAGATTCGCGTCGAACTCACCGACCGCCGGTCGTTCAGCGCGAAGGTCGTTGGCTCCGATCCGCCGAGCGACCTGGCACTGCTGAAGATCGATGCCGCCGGCCTTCGCACCCTGCCGCTCGGCGACTCCGACCGCGTGCGCGTCGGCGACGTCGTGCTCGCCATCGGCAACCCGCTCGGCCTGGGCCAGACAGTGACGATGGGCATCATCAGCGCGAAGGGCCGCGCGACCGGACTGAGCGACGGGAGCTTCGAGGACTTCCTCCAAACGGACGCGCCGATCAACCAGGGCAACTCCGGAGGCGCCCTCGTGGACACCCGCGGCGAGTTGGTCGGCATCAACTCGCAGATCCTGTCGCCCTCGGGCGGCAGCATCGGGATCGGGTTCGCGATTCCGGCACGGATGGCGCAGAACGTGATGCAGCAGTTGATCAAGAACGGCACCGTGCATCGCGCGAAGCTGGGCGTGACCGTGCAGGCCGTCAACTCGGAACTCGCGAAGAGCTTGGGACTCCAGGATGTGCAGGGCGCGCTCGTGAGCACCGTCGAGCCGGGCAGCCCGGCTCAAAAGGCCGGGATCGCGCGCGGTGACGTCATCCTGACCTTCAATGGCGAGACGGTCAGCGACAGCAACGCGCTCCGTAATCGCGTGGCGGGCAGCCAGCCTGGGACCGATGCGACACTACAGGTCGTGCGCAACGGCCGGCAGGAGACGATCCACGCACGACTGGCCGAGCTGGAGCGGGAGCGCGCCAGGTCGAACGACGACCGTGACGACGGGCCGAACCGTGGACGCTATGGCCTCTCGGTCGCACCGCTGACACCCGACATCGCGGACGAACTGGGCGTCAAGGCGAAGCAGGGTCTCGTCGTGCAGGATGTGGCCCCGGCCAGTCCCGGCTCGAACGCAGGCATCCGATCGGGCGACGTGATTGTCGAAGTGAACCACAAGCCGGTGGGCAACGTGAGCCAGTTCCAGGAAGCAATGAGCACCTCATCGAACCGCCCGGCGCTGGTGCTCGTCAACCGGCAGGGCAGCGAGGTGTTCCTGGCGCTGTCGGCGAAATCGTCGTCGTCATAATCGTCGTCGTAGGGGCGGCCCGCCAGACCGCCCCTACACCCTTGTCCCCTACACCCCTGTCCTTCGCGCCGCATCCCAGGCGGCGAACACCCACACCAGGCCCGAGACTCCGATGGCGACGGGCATGATCAACACGGCCTTCGACAGGCCGGCGCTCTCTGAGATCCGGCCCAGAATGTAGGGCGAGACCGCATCGCCGAAGAGGTGGATCACGAAGATGCTCACGGCCATCGCCATGGCCCGCATCCCCACTGGGACCACGCTCACGAGCACGACGTTGATGGGGCCGGTGCTGAGGAACAGCAGGAACTCGCCGGCCAGCAGCGCAGAGATATAGACGACGGGCTCGGCCGCCGACAGCCCGATCCAGGCGAGCGGGATGGCGAGCAGCATCGACCAGCCGGACACGTAGAGATACGGTTGCCGGATGCGCGAGCGGAGCGCATCGCACAGGTATCCGCCGGTGAACGTCCCGCCGATCCCGGCGATCACCGCGATGCCCCCGATGAGCAGATCGGCGTTGCCGAGCGTCAGGCCACGCTCGCGGTTGAAGTAGGTCGGCGCCCAGATGGTCATGCCGCCAAGGGCAAATGTGTAGGCCGTGTAGCCGATGACCGTCAGCACGTAGCCGCGGTTCCTCGCCAGCACCGCCAGGGTGCGCCCGAGCGGCTCGTCGTGTACCAACTCGCCGGGGTCGTCGTTGATGCCGCGGGGCGGGTCCGGTGCCGTCAGCGTCAGCGCGGCCAGAAGCAGGCCCGGCAGGCCGACCGCGCAGAAGGCCGCGCGCCAGCCAAAGTGCGCTTCGAGAAACCCGCCCAGCAGATAGCCAACCGCCGAACCAACCGGGATGGCCAGGTAGAAGATGGCGAAGATGCGCCCCCGCCTGCTCTTCGGGTAGTAGTCCGAGAGAAGGGCGGGCGAGATGGAGGCATACGAGGCCTCGCCCACGCCGACCGTGGCGCGGGCCGCGAACATTTGCGCGAAACTCCTCGCGAAGCCCGCCCCGGCAGTCGCCAGGCTCCAGATGGCCACGCCGGCAGCCATCAACCGGGTCCGTGACAGCCGGTCGCCGAGTTGGCCGAAGATGGGTGAGGTCAGCAGATACGAGAAGAGAAACGCGCCGGCGAGCAGGCCCAATTGGTCATCCGTCAGCCCGAGTTCCGTCTTCACACGAGGGAGCACCGCGGCGAGGATCGTCCGGTCGATGTAGTTCACGAAGTTGAGGAGCGTCATCAGGCCGAGGCCGTACGCGGCGGCCCTTCGTGGGAGACCCGACGCCCCGGTCACCGGTTCTGCAGCCGCCGACGTGGGTTCCGCCATCTGGTCTCCCCTGCTCGTCGAACCGCTCTGACACATCAGGCTCACGAGGTTACACCCGGGAGGGTGTGGTAAGAAGGCAGCGGGGTCGGGACCAAGATCTCCGACCCCGATTTCCCGGCTACCCGATCGTCATCGTCTTGGTCACCTTCCCGGCCTTCAGCGACTGATAGGTCACGGTCAGTGCGCCCTTGCCGCTGACCAGGAACTGATACTCGACCTTGCCGTCACCCGGCACCTGGAGGAACTGCACGTCGGGGCGGTACTCCTTGTAGGCGACGGTTTCGATCGGCGCCCCTGTGACACGGCCGCCCGCAATCACCTTGGTGGTGCCGCCCGATACCTTCAGCGTATCCTGCGGATGGATCTTCCGCTGCACCGCGGTGTAGGTCATCGAGGGAATCGATCCGGCGTTCACGACGCGCACGCGGATCTTGTAGAGGTCCGCGCTCACTTTCTCGGGTGCCAGCACATCGAGGCTGACGTTCGGCGTCTGACCGGCTGCGAACAGCACCGCGGACGCGTTGCGGTACGCGAGGTCGGCCAGCATGAACGGGTGCGGCAGGCGCGAGCTCATCTTCACCCAACCCCCGATCTCGATGTCGCCGAACTGCGGATGCTTGAACGGCTTCCACGGCTTGTACAGGTCCCCCTGCGTCACGTGATCGTTGAACGCCAGGCGTTCCCGTTCCTGCGCGATGTTACCGCCCATCATGTCCATTTCGTCGGGCGGCGGCGGAACCGGCGCTCCCGGCTTCGGCGGCTGCCGATACGTCTCGGTCTCGCTCATGAACAGCTCGCCCACGAAGCTGTACGAGCCGACGATGTTGTCCGTGAAGTCGGTGAAATCGCCGTAGGTGGGATAGAGATCCTTCCACGCCACGAGATACCGGTAGCCCGGCACGATCTTCTCGGCGTTCTTGCCGAGGATGTCGTACACCGCGATGTCGGCCGGGTTCAGCGGCTCCTCGGCCTTCGTGCTCGGCCCTCGAAGATACATCCCGGCGGCGTTGTGGAACGCGTAGACGACGAGGATGTTGGGCCGGTCGCTGAGATACTTGGCGATGGCCCGCATCGGCGCCGCCTCGAAGGGATAGTCACCCGAGCCGGCTTGCACGTACGGCGGCGCCCAGTTCACGCCCCAGTTCCGGTTGCCGTCCAGGTACCCCTCGCCGTCCTCGTTCACCTTCCCGTCGCCATCGTTGTCGATGCCTTCTTCACCGAGAATCGTCCACTCGCCCTTCTCACCCGGCTTGACGCGGACCATGAGGCGCGGATCCTCCGGGTCGGTCTTCCACATGCCGAACGGGTCTTTCCGCCGCATCGTGCAGATGTTCCCGTCACCGTCGAGATCGTCCGGACCATCCTCGTCCACGAGCCCGTCATGGTCGTCGTCTTTCGGGACGCGTATGCTGCGGTTCGAGCTCGGATCGTTGGCGTCGTTCAAGAAATGGAAGCGCCCGTCCACGTTCACCGAGGGAACGACATAGAACGCGTTGTGGTCGACCAGCTTGGTGAGCTGGTCGTTCGTTCCGTAGCCGGTGAGCAACCGGTTGAGGACCGCCAGGCAGACCTCGCCCGCCTGGATTTCATTGCCGTGGATGTTGCCGTCCACGTAGACGCCGGGCTTGTCGAGCGCGGCGCCGGTCTTCGGATTGTTCACGGTCATCGACCAGATGTCGCGGCCTTCCTCGCTCTTGCCGATGCTCTCGACGGTGGTGAACTGCGGGTACGCGTCGTGTAGCGCCTTGAGCGCCTCGCCGATCTGCTCGTAGGTGTAGTAGTGGTCGAAGCGCAGTGGGACGGTGATCTTCTCCGTTGTGATCCCGAGCTGGACCGGCGGCTTCTGGACGGCCGCGCCCTGTGCCTTGCCCGCCGGCGCAGCCTGACTCGAGCCCGCAGCCGGTTTCTGAGTCGCCGGCCTGGCGCCCTGGCCGATCATCGGCGCGGTCGAGAACGCGATGAGCGCCACCAGCGTGGTCGTGCCAATCGAATGCAGGCCTCTCATCGCACACCTCCCGTCGGAACGCCGAGGTTGATTCTCGACGTGTCACCCCACGCGCTGGACGAGTCCAACGTCACATCGAGGCCCGTCACCGTGGCGGGCACCTGGATGAGCCACTCGAGCTTCACGCTCCGGCCCCCATCGATTTCGGCGATTGGGGTGCGCGTGCGCCCGGAGAGGAACGTGACGTCCTTCGGCGACAGCGTCACCACCGCGGGCGGCGTGTGCAGGTTCTTCCTGCCCATCGCCGTCGGGAACGGCAGATACCCGCTGTTCTCGATCCACAACTTGACCGCATATACGCCCGCGCCTTTCGCCTGGACGTCGGACTTGAGGATCTTCAACCTCGGGAGCTTCTTCGCCAGTTCCAGGACCCACGGCACCTGCCCATCGAGCAAGGTCTTCACCATCGGTGCGGGCGGCGTCGTGTCGGTGAACGGCGCCATGCCGCCGATTTCGACCTCCCCGAGTTGCGGGTGCTTGAACGCCGTCCACTTGATGAAGCCCTTGCCCTGGAGTTCCTTGTCGCTGAACGCCAGGACGGCTTTCTGCGTTGGGTCGGCGCCCGTTGCATCCTTCGGCTTCGGCATCTGTTTGAGCATCCCCGCCATCTGCTTCGGCGTCATCTTGCCGGCCTTCACCCCCTCGAGCAGCATGGTCGCCTTGATGTTGTCCGGCGCGCCAACCTCTTTCAGGAACGCCGCGATCTTCGCCTCGCCGAGCGCGACGAAGGCGTCCGGTGCCATCGCCTCGAGTGTGTCGGCCGTGATACCCGTCTTCTCCTTCTCGTCCGCCTTCACCTCGGGCACCGTCCAGAGGTCCATGCTGAACGTCGGCACGCCAAGGTGGTAGTACGACCACAGCTCGAACGACCCATCCTTGGGTTGCGGTGGCTCGAGCCGCTTGGCATCGAGCTTGTTGGTCTTCAGGAACTCCTTGTATTTCTCCGACAGTTCCTTGTAGACCTTGAGGTCGTCCTCGAGCGGGTTGACGACCGCACCGAGGCCGAGGAAGCTCCCAATCATGCTCTCGGTGATCTCGAAACCTGGGGGGGCGAGCGGCCGCACCATCTCGATGATCTCCTTCATCGAGTACGTACGGTTCGGGTCGGCGCCGAAGCGCGCGGCGATCCGCTCGGGCACTTTGATCGAGTTGGCGTCGAAGCTGCCCTGCCGCCCGCCAGCCGGCGGCTGCAGACACATGTTGGTGGCGCCGAAGGCGAACGTCATGGCGATCTCTCGGTGATCGGTGACGAACTTCATCAGGCCGAACGTCTCCGGCTCGCTGCCCGGCCAGCGGCCGCCGGTCGTCGTCCACGAATGGAAGAGGTGCGGGAAGGTGATGCCGATGTTCGTGCCGCCCGGCCCATCTTCGTTGAACACGCCGTCGCCGTCGTTGTCGATCCCCTCCGAGTAGAGCTTGTAGATGCCCTTCTCACCCTTGGCGGTGTCAGCCTTCCGCATCAGGCGCGGCTCGCCATCCACGGGCATCCACTCACCCGCCGGGTCCTTCACGCGCATCTCTGTGATGAGGCCGTTGCCGTCCAGGTCGTCCGGACCGTCCTCGTCGGTCTGGTCGTCCATGTCGTCATTGATCTTCGAGGCGTTCCGTTCGTCCGCGACGAGCGGCTTGCGGAAGTAGTGCGCCGCGGCGTCGGGGCTGCCGTTCGGCACGATGAACCAGGTGAGTGTCTTCGTGGCCCCGGGGTCCTGCAACAGCCGTTCAGCAAGCGAGAGGGCAGCTTCCGTGGAAATCGGGTAGATGCCTTCGAGATTGGCCACTACGAGGACGGCGGGCAGTTTGCGCACCTTCGCGCCGGTCTCGGGGCCGATCTCCAGCAGGTTGACGTCCGTGCCGCCGGGGCTGACGGCGAGCCTGTGGAGCGCCGTGCTGCCCGGGTTCGCCTTCGCGATGGCGGTGAGCGCCGCATTCACCTCGAGCGGCGCATGATAGCGATCGAACGTGACGCCAATGCCCGTCTTCTGGGCGTGCGTCGCCGTGCCTGCCATGACAAGGGCCGTCGCAAGGGCCAGCGCCAGCAGGCAGCGTTGCGAAGTAGTGGACATGGAACCTCGCTTTAGAATGCCGGGATGGAGCAGTGGGAGCACGGATCTGTCGGGGCTGAAACAGATCTGCATATACTACGTGCGAACTCGGGCGTTCGTTCCCGCAATCCGCGACAGCACCGCCACCGACTCGATGTGGGCGGTGTGGGGAAACATGTCGACCGGTTGGACGCGGTCGATCGTGTAGCTCCGGGGCGGGATCGCCGCAAGGTCCCGGGCGAGCGCCTCCGGATTGCAGGACACGTAAACGATCCGGCCCGGGCGGATGTCGTGAACGATCCAGTCGATCACCTGGCGCGGGCAGCCCTGCCGCGGCGGGTCGAGGACGACCGCATCCCACGGTGCACGTGCGTCCACCGACCGAGTGGCGCGGGCGTCCACCGACCGAGTGGCGCGGGCGTCCCCCGACCGAGTGGCGCGGGCGTCCCCCGACCGAGTGGCACGGGCGTCCCCCGACCGAGTGGCACGTGCGTCCCTCGTCCGAGTGGCACGGGCGTCCCCCGACCGAGTGGCACGGGCGTCCCCCGACCGAGTGGCACGGGCGTCCCCCGACCGAGTGGCACGGGCGTCCCCCGACCGAGTGGCACGGGCGTCTCGCCCGTGGAGTGTGCGCATCGCCTCTTCCACGCGCGCGGCGACGAGCCGGAGGCGTCCGACCGGAATGCGGTTCAACCGGGCCGCCGCCGCCGCGCTCTCGATCGCCTCGCGGTTTTCCTCGGCTGCGGTCACCGTTCGACCGTCGAGCGCGAGCGGCAGCGCAAACAGCCCCACGCCGGCGTAGAGATCGAGGATCCGCTCGTAGCGCGGATCGGACAGCGCCCCGAGGACCTCGCGCACGAGAAGCTCGGCCGCGCGGACGTTCGTCTGGAAGAACGACGTCGGTGAGACGAGATACGACACGTCCCCCACGCGTTCGCGCAACTGCGACAGACCGAACAACCGTCGCGTGTCGCGCCCGAACAGGAATGGCCCCGGCCGATCGTTCACGTTCAGGTGGAAGCCGAACCTCCCGGTCTCGGCCGTCTGGACGTCGGCGGTGACTCGACGGAGCACCTTCACGTTCTCGGTGACGACGAGTGTGGCCAGCATCTCGTCGGAATGCTCCGCCACGCGGACCACGACGTGGCGGGCGACGCCGTCCCCACCGCTTGGCGCGCTGCCCGACACGTGCGCACGTTCCAGTGCGTCGCGCAGTCGGAACGCGAGACGATTGCCGGGTTCGGCGTGAACCGGGCATTCCTCGATGGGGAGAACCGCCCGGGACCCTCGGCGGTAGTGCCCCATGACGATCGCCTGCAAGGGCCCGCCTGGCCCGAACACGAAGTGCACCTTGTCGCGATACGCCCACGGGGCACCCGGGGAACCCGGAGCAACACTGGGCTCTCCGGACCGAGTGCCTCGGGCGTCCTCGGAGGGAGTGGTTCGAGGGTCGTCGGAAGGAGTGGTTCGAGGGTCCTCGGACCGAGTGGCACGGGCGTCCTCGGACCGAGTGGCACGGGCGTCCCGCCCGTGCGGGGCGCCATTCGGTGTCGCCAGCGTCAACTCGACCCGCGGCGCCCGCCGTCCCATGGCCTCGTCCAGCAATTCCTGGAGCAACCGCTGCTTCAGCCGCAGTTGTTCAGGGTAGGCGATGTGCTGCCAGGCGCAGCCACCGCATGATCCGAAGTGACGGCAGGCGGGCGTGACGCGGTGGAGCGATGGCGAGACGATGCGTACGAGCTCGGCAGCGGGCCGGTCCAGCCTGTCGCGACCGAGGCGCACCTCGACGCGTTCCCCCGGGATGGTGAAGGGAACGGACACGGATCGTCCATCGACGTCCGCGACCCCGTCCCCCTCGAGATCGACGCGAAGGATCTCGACGATCCTCGTGTCGCCGCTCATACCCGCGCGAAGTCGATGAACCCGCGTGGCGCATCCGTGTGAATCAGCTTCACGCGGATGCGATCCCCCACATCGACGCCCTCGAACCCGCGCTCGACGCGGCCCTCGACCGGCGGATGGAAGATGCGCACCCACGTGCCCTTCGGGGACGCACCGGTGACGACGCCATCGAACACCTCGCCGATGCGCGACTCGAGCAGCAGGGCGGCGGCCGCCTTTCGAACGCGCCGCTCGACCTTGTGCGCTTCGTCTTCCATCTCGGTGCAGTGCGTCGCGAGCTGGGTCAGTTCGTCGTCCGGATAGGGTACGGCCGCCCCTGACATGGCGGCCTTCAGCAGCCGCTGCGTGAGCACGTCGGGATAGCGCCGGTTGGGGGCGGTCGAATGCGTGTAGTCCTTCACGGCCAGGCCGAAGTGGCCGGGCCCCTCCTCGCCGGCGTGCTCGACGACGTACTCGCCGGCGCCAAGCAGCTTGATCACCGACAGCGAGAGGTCGGGGAAGCGGAGCGGATCGGCCGCACGGCGCGCCGCGAGGAACGCCGCCAGGGCGCCCGAGTCGGGGTCGGGAGGCAGGTGCGTGCCGTACTGTGCGGCCAGCGCCTCGATCCGATCCCAGCGTTCGGGCGATCGCACGACGCGGCGTATCGACGGATACTTCTTCCGCTCCAGGAACTGCGCCGTCGCGCCGTTCGCCGCAATCATGAAGTCCTCGATCAGGTTGCGCGCGCGGTTGTCGTGGTCCACGGCCAACTCCCGGACCGTGTCGCCGTCGAAGACGGCCCGCGTCTCGAGTGTCTGGAACTCGAGCGCACCCCGCTCCAGCCTCGACTTCCGCAGAAGCTGGGCGACCAGATCCTGCGTCTTCAACTGGTCAACCAGGCCGGGAACGGCCGCCAGCGGAGGGGGCGGAGAGGCCTGCCCCTCGAGCCACGCGGCCACGCTGTCGTAGGCCAGCTTCGCGTGGTTCCGAACGACGGCTGCGTATACATCCGACGTCTCGATGGTCCCGTCGGCTGCGACGGCCATGTCCACGACGATGGCGCGCCGATCCTGGTCGAAGCCGAGCGAGGTCAGGTCAGTGGACAGCCGCTCGGGCAGCATCGGGAAGATCGTCGCCGGCGTGTAGACCGTGGTCGTGTTCTGCCGCGCGTGTCCGTCAATCGCACTGCCCGCCGCGACCAGGGCATCCACATCCGCAATCGCCACCAGGATGCGGGTCGGTCCTGGCTCTGCCGGGTTCGCCACGGACAACTGGTCGAGATCGAGCGAGTCGTCGTTATCGATGGAGCACCAGAGCAGTCCGCGCAGATCGCGGACACCGTCAGCCTGCCGGGCCGCGGGACGCGCGCCCGCCAGTTCGGCGAGTGCAGCCGGCGAGAAGTCGGGCTGCAGGTGATAGTCGAGCATCGCCTGCCGGGCAATCTGCCGCAGCAGATCACGGTGGGCTCGAGCGCGAATGGTGGGATCGTGCATGGGGTCACTTTACACGAGGAAGGAGGAAGGTTGAAGGAGGAAGGATGAAGGATGAAGGAGGAAGGAGGAAGGATGAAAGGTAAACTGTCACCCGATGGTCGAAGTCCACCGCACCGTTTGCCCGCGGAACTGCTACTGCACCTGCGGCATGCTCGTCACCGTCGACGACGGTCGAATGACGCGCATCGAGGGGGATCCGCTGAATCCGGCCACCGGCGGACACGTCTGCCTCAAAGGTCTCAGCTACGCGCGGCGTCTGACGACAGCACAGCGGTTGCTGCATCCGCTCCGGCGGACGAGCGGCGGCGACTTCGAACGCGTCACGTGGACCGAGGCACTCGACGACATCGCCGCTCGACTCGGCCGGTTGCGCGATCGACGCGGACCGGAGTCGGTGCTCTACTACGACGGCTCTGGAAGCCACGGTGCGCTCAGCCGTTTATCGATGGCGTTCTGGCATCAGTTCGGAGGGTGCACGCTCGCCTACGGAGACCTCTGCTGGCCGGCGGGGCTCGAAGCCACACGGCTCACCTACGGCGCGAACCTCCACAACCACCCAAGGTCCACAATCGAGAGCCGCTTCATCCTGCTCTGGGGACACAACCCGGCCGAGACCAACGTCCACCAGATGCGACTCATTCACGAGGCCCAGGAACGGGGTGCGACAATCGCGCTCGTCGACCCGCGGAGCACCGATACCTCGGACGCCGTGGACATCCACCTCCAACCACGACCGGGCACCGATGCTGCGCTCGCGCTTGGCGTCGCCAGGGTCATCGTGGATGCCGGGCTGCACGACCAGCGGTTTCTCGACGCGCATGCGGCAGGGGTGGACCGCTACCTCGCGCGCCTGGCGGAGTATCCGCTCGACCGCGTGGCCAGCATCACGGGCGTGCCAGCCGCTGCCATCGAGGAGCTTGCGCTCGCCCTTGCCCAAACAAAGCCTGCGCTGCTCATCGCGGGTTTCGGCCTTCAGCGGCATCACCGGGCGGGCCAGACGATGCGTGCGGTTGCGCTGCTGCCGGCGCTCACCGGAAACATCGGCGTACCGGGCGGAGGATGGCAGTACGCGAATCTCAACAGCCACTGCCTGGTCGATCCGCCCTTGCCACCCGAGCCCGAGGCAATCCGGCGCGCGTTTCCCATGTCGCGGCTCGGTCCCGGCCTGATGGCACTCGAAGCACCTCGTGTGGCGGCGGCCTGGATTGAGAAGGCGAACCCGGCCAGTCAGAACCCGCGCGCAAACCTCGTGAGGGACGCGCTCGCGAGCCTCGATCTCCTGGTTGTCGTCGATCAGTTCATGACCGACACTGCCCGTTTGGCGCACTACGTCCTGCCTGCCAAGACGATGTTCGAGGAAGAGGATCTCGTGACGGCGTACTGGCATCCGTACCTCCAACTTCGTACGAAGATCTTCGACCCGCCGGGTGATGTGAAGACGGAAACCGAGATCTGGCGGCTGTTGTGCGAACGGTTTGGCCTCGACACCAGCTACTTCCCGCGGGACGCCAGGGAGATCCGACGCCTGCTGGAGGGGATGCTGCCGGACACTCAGGACCGGCCGGGCACGTTGGACGCCGCTCGCAGTCCGATCGACGAACTCCAGCACGGCCCATGGGACCCGACGGGCCGAGGCGACGTCGCGTTTGCGGACCTGAGCTTCGCCACCCCGTCCGGCAAGATCGAGTTCGCCTCGGAAGAGGCCGAGCGCCGGTGGGGCGTCGCGCCGGTGCCCGACTACGAGCCGCTGGACGAGGGGCACGAAGCCGCGAGCCTCACCCGATTTCCGCTTCAGTTGCTGTCGTGCAAGACACGCGACCGGATCCACTCGCAATTCGGCAACCTGGACTGGCTGCGCGAGGTCGAGCGACCACACCGGCTCGACATGCATCCGGACGATGCGCGGGGGCGTGGTCTGAATGACGGCGACCGCGCGGTGGTGTGGAACAGCCGCGGGCGCGTCGAACTCGTCGTGCGGCTCGATGAGGGCTTGCGGCCAGGCGTGGTGCACGTGCTCGAGGGCCGCTGCCACGACGGTGACCCGGACATCAACGTCCTGACCGATGCCGGCGTCACCGACATGAACCACGGGGCCACGTTCTACGAGTGCCTGGTCCAAGTCAGTCGGGGTGACGGGCATTCAGTCCCTTCGAACGCACCTGGCACCTCGCACTCAGTGTCTATCAGCGCACCTGGCACCTCGCACTCAGCACTTTCCAGCGCACCTGGCACTCAGCACGTAGCACCCAGCACTTTTCTCCTCGATCTCCACCGCTGCCTCGGCTGCGGCGCATGCGTGCTCGCGTGCCGGCTGGAGAATGGCTGGCCCTCGTCCGCACCCTGGCGGCGCGTGCTGCCGCTCAACCTGCGCCGCCGTCCCGGAGGTCCGACATACTTCTTCTCCGTCGCCTGCCATCACTGCGATCGGCCGGCGTGCGTGACTGCGTGTCCGTCGGGTGCCTACGAGAAGCGTGCGGATGGCGTGGTCGTGCACCACGACAAGAAGTGTCTTGGCTGCCGCTACTGTGAGATGGCCTGTCCGTTCGGTGCGCCGCGTTACGATGCGGAACGAGGCGTGATGGCGAAGTGCGATCTGTGCCATCACCGTCTGGATGCCGGCGTGAAGCCTGCGTGTGTCGTTGCCTGTCCGACCGAGGCGCTGCGACTCGTGCAGCCGGGCCAGCCAGGGGAATCGATGGCGCCGGCAGGGGCGCCGGTGCCCGGTTTCGCCGATCCAGCCGGATGCAGGCCGAATCTCAGGTTCCTGATGCCGCGGGGCCGGCGCGCGTCGCTGCTGAAGGCGCTACGGTCTCGACTGTCGACTCTCGACTGACTTTGGACCCTGGGCCCTCGACTGACTTTCGACCCTTGACTCTCGACTTTCGACTGCTAAGATGCCGTCGAGAGCAGTCATCATGAACGACACTCGGTCGGCGCGCAGGACGGCGGCAACTCCTTTCCACGAGTGGCCGCTCGTGGTGTTCACGACGCTCGCCATCGTCGGCGCGGGACTGCTGGCCACGCCGCTTCTGGCTGCACTGGCTGCAGGTACGCCCGCACCGGCGTTTGCGGCGCTACCGTGGGGTGCACTGCTTCTCGGCGCCGGCCTCGTGGTGTCGCTGGCGCATCTCGGAAGGCCGCTTCGCGCACCGCTCGCAGCGCGACGTCTCGGCCGCAGCCGCCTCAGTGCGGAAATCGTCCTGGCCAGCCTCACGCTCATCGTCGGCATCGTCGCGGCGAGCCTGCCGTACGTCTCGCCGTTGCTCGACCTCTCGGCCGCCGTGCTGGCGCTGGCGTTCCTCGCCTCGCTCGGCCTGGTTTACAACCTGCCCGGCCAGCAGACGTGGCGGGGCGCAGTGGTGTGGATGCCGCTCAGCGCCGGAATCGGATTCGGCGCTGTGACGCTGTGCGGCATGTGGGACGGTGCGATCGTCACCGTCGGTGGCATTGCGGCGATCGTGCTGGCGGCTGACACGGTCCTCTTCATCCTGAGGCGGTTCGCGCTCGTGTGGTCTTCCACTCCCATCGTGCCAGTGGATGCCGCACTGTTCGCCAACCGACAGTGGTTGCTCGCCGCGCGGTTCACCCTGGTGGACATCCTGCCGGGCCTGCTGCTGTTCGCCGACCTGCCCAGAGGCGCTGCCGGCCTGCTGGCCGTCGGCATCCTCCTCGACCGCCTGATGTTCTACGGCTTTGCCTCGCAGCAGACGACCGAGAGGGAGATTGCACAGGCGGAGGCGATGATCTGAGACGGCATTCACCTCACCAAACCAAGCACGTCACCGCGCCGGGCGTCGTCCTGCCTGCGATGAACCGCGACCAGTAGCCACAGTGGACCTGTCGCCGCGTTGCACGCTTTCCACCCGACCTGCACACTAATCGCTCGGCGCTCGACTCTGTCGGGCGCAGCGTGCGCGACAATTCCCTTCGGCAGCCGGCGACCGCCGCCTTGCCGCGGCACACCGAGGTTGCCGGCGCGACGGCGGAGGCGAGGAATCAGCCTTGCCCGACCGCGGCCGCCAGCGGCGAGGGTCACCATGTGCTGCACCGATCCCCTCATCTCCTGCCTCAAGGCGTTCGGCTACTCGATCGTCCGGATGCCCACGAGCGATCTCGAGCCGCTGCAGTTGATGCTGCGGTCCGGCCGCGCGCTCGAGCGTCTCGGCGGCCTCGATGCCGTCCTCCTGACGGGCCGGCACGCCCGCGTTCCGCGGATCACCCGAAACCGTCCAGCTGCCGCCGTCACGGGTCGTCGGACGGGACAGCTCGACGCCGGCGTCGGCCTGACATTGCTCGGCTCTGTCCTCGCGGCGATGGGCGGTTCCACCGTGGGTGTCGAGGCGGCGTACCGGTCGGCGCGGTCGGTGACGTTCGAATTCCAGGACGTCTCCGAGGATGCCATCGCGGTCGTGGACCTCGACCAGTACCTGGCCGACGCCCGCGTCAACCCGCGCGCGCACCACGTCGCCACGCTGCTCGACCGCGACGATCTCTATGTCACCACCGCCGTCGTGAAGAGCCCGGCGATCACCGTCAGGGCGCAGGATGACACCGGGATCGACCTGTCGGTGACGGTACCGGCTCTTCAGCAACTCATCGGGGGCCGCGTGACCATCAGTCCGGCGGACGCCCGGACATCCGCACTCACGTATGCGGGAGTCGTCCCGCTCGCGTTCGGCTTCCGGGCGGTCCGCCTCTTCTACGACCACGGCCGCTACGGCGCCTTCAAGCCGCTCGCGGCTGGCGAGGCGGCGCTTGGACGTGGCGACGCGGCGCCGGAGTGGTTGGTGGACGAGCGCCCGTTTGTGACCCTCGAAAATCGTCGCGACGAGGCACAAAAGCAGTTGTGATCCGGTCGCGCGTTCGCTAGACTGCAAAAGATCTGGCTGTCCAGACGCTCGTGCAGCGGGCGGCCGGTGGGGATGGTACCCGTGAAAGGTGACATGGAACCCCCAAGTTGCGGTGATTCACTAGTTGACTCGGCCCGGGTCCAGCGCGCCGTTGCGCCGGGCCACCGCTCGGAATCTGCCCTGAGACGTCGACCCTAGGTCCCCGCCCCAGGCACATTCCGACGCCGGGCCCCAAACCTGGCAGAAGGGAATGTGCCGATGATCGTCTCGATCTTCCAGCACAAGACCGTCCTCATTCGACTCGCGACCGATCCGCCGTCTAGACGCTCGCGTCTGACCCGAGGAGTCCGCTCATGAACCTTCGGAGGCGACGGCCGTGTTCTGGATCAGCAAAGCGTTTCACTACCTGAATCGATTCCGGCGAAGACTGCTCGTCTTCTTTGCCGTGCTCGGCCCGGGTATCGTCGTCATGGTGGCCGACAACGACGCCGGCGGCATCTCCACGTATGCCGTCACGGGGTCGAAGTTCGGCTTCTCGCTCCTGTTCATGTTCATCCTCCTGGTGCCGATGGCGTACTTCGTCCAGGAGATGACGGTGCGCCTGGGCGCTGTGACAAAGCGTGGCCACGCCGAGGCGATCTTCGAGGGCTTCGGCCCGTTCTGGGGCTGGTTCTCGCTCGCGGACCTCTTTGTCATCAACTGGCTGACGCTCGTCACCGAGTACATCGGCATGACCGCGGCGATGAGCCTGTTCGGCGTGCCGGCCTGGCTGACGGTCATCGTCGTCACGGGCATCCTGTTCGCGGTCGTGCTCTCGGGCGAGTATTGGACGTTCGAGAAGATCACGCTCTTCTTCTGTCTGTTCAACCTGGTGTACATCCCGGCGGCGATCTGGACGATGGAAACGCCCACCGCGCCAGCCTGGAGCAAGGTGCTCGAGGGATTCTACCGGCCGAATCTCACGTTCTCGACGGAGTTGCTGTTCATCCTGATGGCGAACATCGGGACCACGATTGCGCCGTGGCAGATCTTCTTCCAGCAGAGCGCCGTCGTGGACAAGGGGATCGAAGTCAAGGACATCGGGTTCGGGAAGTGGGACACGCTGGTCGGCGCGATTCTCACGTGCGCCGTCGCGGTCTTCATCATCATCGCGACCGGAGCGGCCTTCTACTACCACCACCCGGCGATCGTCATCGAGGACGCGCGGCAGACGGCCGAGGCGCTGGCGCCGCTCCTGCCGGCGGGCGAAGGCAGATGGGCCCGGACGCTGTTTGCGATCGGCCTGTTCGACGCCGGATTCCTCGGCGCACTGTGCATTTCGCTCTCGACGTCGTGGGCCGTCGGCGAGGTGTTCGGCTGGGCGCACTCGCTGAACAACAGCGTGCGCGACGCGCCCTGGTTCTACATGCTCTACCTGCTGATCCTGCTGACGTCCGGAGCCGTCGTGCTCATCCCGAAGGCACCGCTCGTCACGATCACGATGTTCGTCCAGGTGGTGGCGGTCACGCTGCTGCCGTCCGCCCTCGTGTTCCTGCTGCTGCTGTTGAACGACAAGGATCACATGGGGGAGCAGGTCAACACCCGTTGGCAGAATTTCGCCAACGGCACCATCGTCGTCATCGTCGTCCTGATGTCCACCGTGTTGGGCATCACGACGTTGTTCCCGACGCTGTTCGGATAGGGGGGGACACATGGTCACTCTGCCGAAGAACATCCAGCGAACACCCGAACCGAACCCCGGCAACGGGCACGGCAGCGTGCCTCCGCACGGCGGTGGCAGCGTCCATTTCCTCAATTTCTCCGAATTGCTGAAGCGGTCCGTGGTCGCCGGCTCCATCCGCGACCGGATCGGCAAGCTCACCGACCTCGTCTTCGCGCAGGCGGAGCCGTTCCCGGAAGCGGCGGGCGTCTTCATCGACCACGGTTGGGGCAAGCCGAGCGAGTTCGTACCCTGGGACAAGGTCATCAAGATCGAGGACGATGCGATCTTCGTGCAGTCCGCCGGAGGGCCGTATCCACCGTTCGTGGACCAGCCGGGCTGGATCCTGGTGGACAAGCACCTGATGGGCCGGACGATCCTCGACATCGACGGACGGCGGATCGAGGTGGTGAACGACGTGCGGTTCCTCGAATCGCACGGCCGCCTGCTGCTGGTGGACGTGGACCTCTCGTTCAACGGATTCCTGCGGCGCTGGGGCCTGGGCCGGGTGCGTGTGACGGGCGACAAGCTCGTGTCGTGGAAGTACGTCCAGCCGCTGTCGCTCGAGGACGCGATTCCAACCGACCGCCTCAAGCTCTCGGTGACACGCGGCCAACTGCAGGACCTCCCCGGCGAGGACCTCGCGGACGCGCTCGAGGAACTGTCGGGCAAGGAGCAGCAGGCGCTGTTCTCGGCCCTCGATCCCGAGAAGGCCGCCGAGACGCTGACCGAGGCCGAACCGCGCGCCCAGCGGCAGATCATCGAGGACCTGACGAGCGACCAGGGACGCGCCATCTTCGACAAGATGACCGTGCTGCAACTCGCCAACCTGTTCGCATCGCTGCCGCAGGAGAAGACGCGCGAGGTCAGCGCGTGGCTGGGCCCGGTCCGCGCGAAGGCGGTGCACAACCTGCTGTCGGAACGGGAGGCGACGGCCAAGGACATGGTGTCGACCGGCTACGTCGCCAAGCCGAGCAGCGCGAAGGTGGCGGATGTCCTGCGCGACATCCGGGCGGCGAAGCACGAGCCGCGCAGCTTGTCGTATCTCTATGTCGTCGCCGACGAGGCCCCGGTGCTGCAGGGGATCGTGGACCTGCGCGACCTGGTCCTCGCGGCCGACGATGTGCCGCTGTCGGAGATCATGATCTCACCCGTGGTCGCCGCCCAGGAAACCGATCAGCGCGACGACCTCGAGAAGATGTTCGAGAAGTACGGCTTCAGCATGATTCCGGTCGTTGACGAGCAGGACCGCCTGTTCGGCGTGATCCGCTACAACGACATCATGAAGGGACCGGAGCTCAATACGTAGACGTCGAAGCGAGGGAGTCAGAAACCAGAAGGCAGAAATGAGATCGAAGAAGTGAGAACGCGGAGGACCAGATGCCCCGGGTGAAGCTCTCGAGAACCGCGCGGATACTGATGTACATCTTGCAGGCGTACGTCGTCGCGCTGTTCGTGTTGATTCTCGTGCGGTTCCTGAAGGTCCTGTGACGCGCCCCTCATCATTTCGAAGATGATGCCCGGCGGCGATGGATCACCTTCAGGAGTTCGAACCAGATGATGCTCGCGGTACCGACGGCCAGACAGAGCAGGACGTCCTGCAGCGTGAGGTACGAGAACCGGAAGACCGCGCGGATTGCCGGGACGTAGAGGGCCACGACGAGAAATACGGCCGCACCACCAACCACCCACCAGAGCGCACGGTTCGGCGATCCAATCCTCGAGACAATCGTCTCCGACCACGATCGGTTCGCCAGGATCAAGCCGATGTTCGCCGCGATCAGTGTCGTGAATGACAGCGCCCGCGCCTCTTCCTCTCCCAGGCCTCTCGACTCCGCCACGGCGAACATGCCCGCGACGAGGACGAGCACCACCAGGCCCTGCAGCAGGCTGACGCCCAGCGTCCGGAGCCCGAACAGGCGCTCGCGCGGGTCGCGCGGCGGGCGGCGCATCACGTTGGCCTCCTCACCCTCTGCCTCGAACACCACCGAGCACGCCGGATCGATAATCAGCTCGAGGAAGACGATGTGCACGGGCAGCAGCGCGAGGGGCCAGCGGAACAGCACCGGAAGGAGCGACATCCCGGCGATCGGAATGTGGATCGCCAGAATGTAGGCCATTGCCTTCTTCAGGTTGTCGAAGATGCGGCGGCCCAGGCGCACGGCCTGCACGATCGACGTGAAGTCGTCGTCCAGCAGGACGAGTGACGCCGCCTCGCGCGCGACGTCCGTGCCGCGCCCGCCCATCGCGATGCCAATGTGGGCGGCCTTGAGCGCGGGGGCGTCGTTCACGCCGTCGCCGGTCATCGCGACGACGTCACCGTTGGCCTTGAGTGCCTGGACGAGGCGCAGTTTCTGCTCCGGCACCACGCGCGCGAAGATGTTCGTCGTCTTCACGCACGCCCGGAGCGCCTCGTCGCTCATGCCGTCGAGTTCCGCGCCGGTGACCACCGCATGCGTGGCCAGCCCCACCTGCCGGCCGATGTTCACCGCCGTCCCGGGGTAGTCGCCGGTGATCATCACCACCCGGATGCCGGCGGTTCCGCACTCCCGGACGGCGTCGACCGCAGTCGGCCGGACCGGGTCTTCGAGGCCCACCAGGCCCAACAGCTCGAACGTGAAGTCGTGCTGTTCTCCGGGCAGCGCCTCGGGCCGGATCGTCGCGCGCGCCACGCCAAGCACTCGAAGGCCATCGGCCGCCATTGCCACGACTTCCCCGGACAGCGTGGCCAGCTCGGCCTCGCTCAGGTGGCACAGGTCGGCGATCGCCTCAGGCGCTCCCTTGGAGGCAATCACGTAGTCCTCGGTCTCACGTGACTTCCACACGTGCGACATCGCCAGCAGGTGCTCCGACAACGGATACTCGCGAACGAGCGTCCAGTCGTCGTGCAGATGCTCTGTCTGCGCCAGGTAGCGCAATCCGAGCTGCTTGAACGCCTTCTCCATCGGATCGAACGGATCGCGATGGCTGGCAAGGATGGCGAACTCGACCACCTCGTGGAATGCTTCGGGCAGGCCCGCGCCGTCCGCCAGGATGTCGAGTGTGTGCCAGGGAGGCTCGCCAGGGACAGAGTGGGCACGGGCGTCCCGCCCGGTCGGCAGGACAGACGAGCCGCCTGTCTCACTCAGCAGTTCCTGAGTGGCACGGGCGTCCCGCCCGTGGGAAGGGCCCGCGCACCCCAGTCGCCGCACCGCCATCTGGTTCAGCGTCAGCGTCCCCGTCTTGTCCACGCACAGCACGGTGGCCGCCCCGAGCGTCTCGATGACCGGCACCCGGCGCGTCAACACCTGCCGCTGCGACAACCTCCAGGCTCCCAGCGCCAGGAAGATCGTCAGGACAACGGGGAATTCTTCGGGCAGCGTGGCCATGGCCAGCGTGAGGCCGACCAGCAACCCCTGCAGCCAGTTCCCGCGCGTCAGGCCGTAGACGACCACGACGATGACGCAGAGCGACGCACCAAGGATCGCGAGGCGCCGCACGAGCTGTCCGGTCTCCCGCTCGACCGCCGTGGCTTCGGTCTCCACCGTCTGCAGCGCCCGGCCGATCTTCCCGAGTTCGGTCCGAGGCCCGGTGTGGCGAACCTGTGCGATGCCCTGTCCTTGCACCACGAGCGAGCCGGAGAAGACGAACGGCAGATCGTCCCCGCCAGGGCGTGCGGGCTCCTGCACGGTGGCCGTCGCTCGCTTCCTCACCGGGATCGATTCCCCGGTCAGCAGTGATTCGTCGATCGACAAGCCGGTCGACTCGAGCAGGATCGCATCGGCCGGGACGCGGTCGCCCTCCGCGAGCATCAGCACGTCCCCACGAACCACGTCGCGACCGGGGATGCGGGTGCGCTCCCCATTGCGGATCACCAGCGCGCGCGGGCTCGACAGGTCGCGGAGGGCTTCGAGCGCCCGCTCGGTCTTGCGCTGCTGATACAGGGTGATGGCCATCACCACCAACACGAACGCCAGCAGAAGCAGGCCTTCGGTCAGATCACCGAGAACCAGGTAGAGGGAGCCGCTGGCCACCAGCAGCAGGAACATCGGTTCGCGAACGACCTCGAGGGCAATCGTGAGGATGCTGCGCGGCTTCGAGGCGGGAAGCTCGTTGTAGCCGTCGGTCGCGAAGCGCGCCGCGACATCAGCGTCCGACAGGCCGACGACGGTGTTGATGTCGAAAGGTGTCACAGGGTTGCGTTCAACGTCTCGCTCAGTCGTCTCCGCCACACGTAGCTCGACGGGGTCGGGCGGGCGGCCCGATTGGGCCAGGGAGCAGAATCCCGCGATTCTATGGGGCCATGAGGCGACAGTCAACACGTTGGCGACCTGGGACGCATCTGCCAGCCGATCAGGTGGGTCTGACCGACGCGCGGCGGGAATTGGCACCCTGTGTTCGCGGAGCGACTTGGGATCGATGAGCTGGTCGATGTCGCAAGATCTTCGCCTGACGGTCGTCGGGTTGGGAGTCTCGGCGCCGGAGTGGACCGACACCTGGGGGACGGTCGGGGATGGTCACGGTGGCATTTCGCCATTGTCGGTTCGCCGATTGTGCCCCCCTGGACAATGGCGGATCGGGGACCTACATTAGGGGTGGATTGGTGTCGGACCCCGGAAAGGAGCGTCGGATATGGCTCCTGTGCTAGCGGTCGAGGAACACATCGTGAGGCGGGCTCGCGCCGAGTACCTCGAGATGCCCGGGCTGCGGTTGACGTGCGCACAGGCCCAGCGATTGTGGGGGCTGGATCGTCACACATGCGACGAACTCCTCACAACGCTGACGCAGACCCACTTTCTGGCGCGGACCAAGGACGGAGCGTTTGTCCTATCGGCGTCCCGGATCTAAATCCCAGGCGATTGTCGGTCGTTCCCTCCCTGACGTGTCCCGCAGAGTGATTGCGTGGCTGGCGTGCGTCCGAGGTGTAGCCTTCGGGCGACTCCGTGTACAATTCCCGATGGGTTGGTGGGGTTGCCGTCTTCCCGGCGGCTCTCACGCGCTACTTCACTGTCCGTTCGCGCCCGTAGCTCAGGTGGATAGAGCACCGGCCTTCTAAGCCGGGGGTCGCAGGTTCGAGTCCTGCCGGGCGCGCCAACCTTCGCCGCGCTTGTAACTCTGTGCGCGGCTTCGGCTGGGCAAGCCAGCAACTTCTCTTCCTGCTCTTCTCAAGACGACCTTTCGCACTGGGCCCGACCTTCTTCCGGCGCTCGAGGATCGGCGCCAGCCTCCCTCGCGGGTCGAACGGGACCCGCCGGTTCTCGGAGTCCTTCGCGTTGGCTCCGGGAATGGCGATCTGGAACCGCTCCCAGTCGACGTGCCGGTTCTGAATGCGGAGCATCTCGCCTTGCCGGCAACACGTCTCCAGGGCGCCGATGATGCGGTCGTGCATCGAGGCGCCCGCCCACTTGTGTTCTTCCGAATCGACGGTCAGCGCCGCGTCGAGCAGCGCCTTCTCTTCGTCCGGCCCGATGCGCCGATCGCGCTTGGTTTCCTCCTTGGCCCGGATGCAATACCGAACCGGTGGAAGGGCGACGGCGCGCCCTTCGCGGTACGCCGCCTTGAACCGCTAAATCGGCTTCACTTTCTCGAGCGCCTTCGCCGGTTCGTTGCCGATGACGGCCTTCACCGCTTTCAGACGGCCTCTGATGGTGACCGGATCCTGCAAGCCCTCGGCCTCGACGTAGGTCGTGACGTAGCGGTCACCCTCGTCATCATCCTGGAGGGCAACCCCGTCCTGTCGGCCGGGCTCGGTCGCCACCGTGCCGCGCGGCGCAAGCATCCCGACGAGGTATCGCGCCGACACGCGCTCCCTTGCGTCGGCCAGCACCTCGTTCTCGCCGCCGGCGGGGCCGAGGAGGTCGTTGATGATGAGGTCTTGGAGTTCGGCGCGCAGTCGAACCGGTGCAGGCGGTGTCGAGACAGGCTCAGCCATGACGGCCGGACTGTAGCACTGACGGATCGCTACCGACCCGCTGTCCCCTGTCTCCGCGCGTCACGACTGTTCAGTGACGCCGATGACTTGCTTGACGATCTTCGGGTGCAGAATCTCGCCGGCATAAAAGGGGCAGGACGATCGGCGTGACGCCCCGCAAGTAGATGCGGTGGCTGCCGCGGGACCGGATCAGGACGAAACCTGCCGCCAGGAGGGGCGTCTCGGCCTCCTCGGCAGTGAGGCGCGGCAGCCTAGGCAACGCGGACCTCGATCGTGGTGGTCAGGATCTCCTGGCTCACCAAAACGCGCTTCTCCTCCTCGGAGAGCGTCTCCCAGTACAACTCGATCGCCTCGCGCATCCGATCGACGGCCTGGTCCACGCTACCTGCCTGAGTCTGACACCCTGGCAGTTCCGGGCAGTAGGCGTAGTACCCGTGTGCGTCCTTCTCGATGACGATACTGGCTCTTCCTGACATCGCTGGCGCTCCTTCTTGGTCCCGCCCGAATCGACGCGACGCCCGTTGGTCGCTGGCGACGATCGCATGATCCACCAGATCGCCCCCCGGTTGCCAGTCCGTGCTCACGTCGTCGTCAACAGCAGCCGGACCGACCGATGCCGCACTCGACTCAATCGTTGAACAGCCTCGCCGTGTCGGCCCCGGTCGCCAGGACGCGGCTCTGGCTTCCATTGATGTGGTAGTCGCGGCCTCGAACGCGGACCGGTGATGGAAACTGCCGCAGGAACTCGTCGAGGCTCTCGCCCGCTTCCAGGTAATCGAAGAGCGACTTGATCGGAACCCGCGTACCGGCGAACACCGGCGTACGTCCGAGAATACTCGAGTCACTCTGGACGAGGCTCACGCTGCACTCCGGCCGTGAAGCGCTTCGGCGACGGCCCTTGGGTTCTTGACCGCCACCCTCAGCAGGGCCAGCGCTGGCCCTTCGGGGGTCCGCCGCCCCTGTTCCCAATTGCGCAGCGTGGCCACGCTCACGCCAATCATCAGCGCGAACTCCGACTGCGACACGCCGAGCTTCGCCCGCACGGCGCGCACGTCCGCCGGCTGGAACACCTTGGTCCGTGACGGCTTCACGGTGCCGCGCCGGATGCGGCCGGCCTGGCGGACACTCGTGAGCAACTCCTGAAACGCCCTATCCTTCACTTGAACTCCTCCCGAACGAGGCGCCCGAGGATCTTCACCTGGGCCGCCGTGAGGTCTCCTTGTTCGGTCTTGCTGTAGACGAACAGCATGTAGAACACCGACTCGCCAGGAGCCCAGTAGTAGACGACTCGAAGGCCACCGCGCTTTCCGGTGTCCAGCGCCGCCCACCGAAGCTTGCGGAGCCCGCTCGACCCGCGAATGAGCGCGCCCTGCTCCGGCCGCAACATCAGGGCGACTTGAAGCCGCCGGTACGCTTCGTCGTCGATTAGCCGCTTCAAGGCGCGCGTGAACACCGGCGTCTCGACGAACCGCATGCTGGTACTATACGCCAATGGCGTATCTCCTTCAACGTCCAGCGGCCGGTTGCCGCCCGGATCCCTGCGACGTTCTTTCGGCTTGCCAGAGGCTCGCAGGTGCCTCATTTCGACTGACAAATGACTGACAATCCGCGGCGGCTCGAGGCGTTTTCGGGTTGCCTCCCTTCTCCCAACTTCTAAGCCGGGGGTCGCTGGTTCGAGTCCAGGCGCGCCGGATCCACGTCCGGCCGCGCGAGCAGCAGGTCCGCGCCCCGCCGCACGTCGAGGATGGTCTGGACGCGGTCGTCGAGCTGCTTCTCGCTGAGCGGCGCGCGGGTGTCGTAGTCGAATCTCGCGGCCAGCTCTCGAGAGGACGACTGGGCGCCCAGCAAGGACACAGCAACGAACGGGAGGGCCGAGGCGGCCAGGATCGGGCGCTTCATGGAAGGACCTCCACGTCTCCGCGGTCGTGTAGCAGGTGCTGGTCGGCGTGGTGACTCGAGCCAGTTTCAGAACCGTCTCTGCCGCTCTTCGGACGACCGCGTTCGCCCGGGAGAGGTTCCCGCCGATGCGGGGCCGAACAGGCTGACGAGCAGACCCCCCAGGTGGTGGGTCCACGTCACGGCGCTGTGGCCCTCGGGCACCTCGGTGTAGTCCACGACATGGCCGGCAGCGGCCAGCGCCTGCCGCAGGCTGCGGGCGGTCGGGACGTTCGCGTAGTCGTACCGGCCCGCGAGGATGGCCACTCGCAGGCGACGGTTCCGCCGCTCGGCGATCGCATCGATGTCGGCGCGGTCGATCCTGCGGCCGGGAACCAACAGGCCCAGGCGGTTGAATACGTCGGTGGACGCGAGAGCGGCGCCGAGCGCGTCCTTCGCGCCGAAAGAAATCCCGATCACCGCCCGCCTGCCCGCGCTCCTGGTCAAGGCGAATCGGGACGCCAGCCACGCCGGCAGTTCATCGGTGAGGAACGTGCGCAGCGGCGCGCCGGTGAAATGGTCTCCGCCGCGTGAGGTCGGGCCGACGAACACGGCCACGATCGGCTCGATCGCCCGGCGGGCAATCAGCCAGTCGAGCACGCGCGACACCTGGCCCGAGCGCAGGTCGAGAAACACCGCCACCGGGTAGTCCCCTTCGTCCCGATAGCCCGCTGGCGTGTAGACGATGAGGCGGCAGGCTCCGCCGAGATTCTGACTCTCGACGCTGGCTTCGGTGATCAGGCCCGCGGGCGAGGCCGAAGGGTCCGCGAGCTCCGGCGGTGGCACGTAGCCGGGCATCACGAACTCGGAGGCCCGAAGGCCCCCGAGTTCCGGCCCGGCGGACTGGCGCGGGTTGTATGGGTCGACCCGGAAATCGGTCAGGCCGTAGGCGATGAGGTACTCGATGCGCGCGCGGGGCGCCACGGTCGCCTGGAGCGAGTACCAATCCGTACGCCCCACCCGCGTCATCCTGCCAGCCGTGAAGTCGAAGGTGCCGTCGGTGTGCTCGCCCCATCCGGTGACGTCCGACACGATGCGCGGCACGCGGCCCCCTGCGCGCCTGGCCAGGAACGTGACCGTCGCGTCGCCGCCGGCCGTCGGTTCGCCGATGATCGGAGTCGTCGCGTGTCCCGCCTCGATCGCGGCAACCGCCGCCTCGAGCGCAGCAACCTTGGAGGCCGGCTTGCCGCGCGACTGCGCCGCTAGCGGGCGCCACACGCACACACCAAGCGCGAGAATACCTGCCCCGGCAAGAGTGAAGAGGAAATGGCGATGCGACATGTGCGACCTCGAGGATTAGACACCGCAACCCTCGGACCGGCTGAGGCTCAGTTTCGCCCACGACGGCGTGACCCCACATACAAGCGCGGCCGGTAAGGCCGGCACTTCCGAGCTATACTGCCCGGCAAATGCGGGAGGAGGCCTCGGATGGAAGAACTGGATCGCCGTGGGTTCCTGAAGGCGGCCGGCTGCGGTGTGTTCATTCTCTTTTCGGTCGACGACCTCGCCGCGGCGGCACAGGAAGCAGGAGGCCAGCGCTCGTACCCGGACGATTTCAACGCCTATCTGAGAATCGGAGAAGATGGCCGTGTCGCGTGCTACTCGGGGAAGGTCGAGATGGGACAGGCCAACACGACGGCCCTGGCCCAGATGCTCGCCGACGAACTGGAGGTCCCGTTCGATCGCGTGGACATGGTCATGGGTGACACACGGCTGTGCCCGTGGGATGGAGGCACGAACGGCTCGCGCAGCATCAAGTACTTCGGACCTGCCCTGAGGGCCGCCGGCGCAGAGGCTCGTGAAGTCCTCATCCAGCTCGCGGCGGAACAACTTCAGCGACCGCCGGCGCAATTGACGGCCAAGGATGGGTTCGTCGTCGACCGCAACGGCGCGGGCATCCGCCTGGCCTACGGCGCGCTGACCGGAGGCAAGCGTATCGAGAGGCATCTCGCGCAGAAGCCGGCATTGAAGAGCCCCGCGAAATGCGTGGTGATCGGCAAGTCGCTGCGGCAGCGAGACGGTGTGGACAAGGTGACCGGAAAGGCGAAGTTCGCGGGGGACGTCCGCCTGCCGGGCATGCTCTACGGCAAGATCCTCCGGCCGCCGGCGCACGGAGCCCAGCTGAAGAGCGTCGATGTCGAGGGCGCCGGAACGTTCCCTGGCGCGCGAGTGTTCCGGGACGGCAACTTCATCGCGGTCGTCCATCCCACGCCTGACGGCGCGGCATCGGCCCTCCAGCGGATCAAGGCGGACTTCAGCCTCCCTGACAGCAAGGTGGACGACGGCAACATCCTCGAGCATCTGATGGCGCAGCCGGGCGAGGGCCGCGCCGTCGAGGGGAAAGGAGACCTCGCGAAGGGACGCGAGATGGCGGCTGTCACGTTCGATGGGACATACTTCACCCCCTACATCGCGCACGCGGCGATCGAAACGCATTCGGCGCTGGCGCACGTCGCGAGCGACGAGACGACCGTGTGGGTCTCGACACAGCGGCCCTTCGGCGTTCAGCAGGAAGTGGCGAAAGCAATCGGGATCCCGGGAGACAAGGTGCGGGTGATCACCCCGCTCGTCGGCGGCGGGTTCGGCGGAAAGAGCGCAGGCCCGCAGGCGGTCGAAGCCGCACGATTGTCGAAGCTGGCCGGAGCGCCCGTGCAGGTGGTCTGGAGCCGGGACGAGGAGTTCTTCTACGATACGTTTCGACCTGCGGCGTTCGTCAGGATCAGCTCCGGACTCGACTCCACCAACCGGATCACGTTCTGGGATTTCCAGGTCTTCTTCGCCGGCGACCGCAGCTCGCAGATGATCTACGACGTTCCTCACCTGAGGACAACCTCCACCGGCAGTTTCGGCGGCGGGGGGCCGCATCCCTTCGGCACCGGGGCGTGGCGTGGCCCGGGCAGCAACACGAACAGCTTCGCCCGCGAGTCCCATATCGACATCATGGCGGCCAGTGTGGGCATGGACCCGGTGGCGTTCCGGCTGAAGAACCTCGCCAACCCGCGAATGGCGCGCGTGCTCAAGGCCGCCGCCGACGCATTCAAGTGGACGCCGGCCAGGTCCCCGAGCAAACGCGGGTACGGCGTGGCGCTCCTGGACTACCTGAACACGTATGTCGCGGCCATGGCGGAAGTCGCCGTGGACAAGGTGACCGGGCAGATTCGCGTCAAGCGCGTCACGGTGGCACAGGATCTCGGGCAGGTGGTGAACCCCGAGGGAGCCCGGGTACAGATGGAGGGCAGCATCGTCATGGGGCTGTCGTCGGTCCTGACCGAGGAGATTCACTTTGGCGGCGGCAACATCAAGGAGCGAAACTTCGACCGCTACGACATCACCCGATTCTCGTGGGTGCCCGACATCGAGACGGTGCTCGTCGACAACCCCAATCTGGCGCCGCAAGGCTGCGGAGAGCCGACCATGACCTGCGTGGCGCCGATGATCGCCAACGCGCTATTCGACGCAACCGGCGTGAGGCTCTTCCGGCTTCCGCTGACGCCCGACAGGGTCAAGGCCGGGATGGCCCACTGATCGCGTCGCCGAATTCCGCCACGTCCAGTCGCAGCAGGAAGTCGGTGACGATGCGGTTCTTCTCTCGCACGGCGCTCGTGCGCTTCTGATAGACACAGAACCAGTCCTCGAGCAGGCGAAGCCTCGGAAACAGCGCCACGAGGTCGCCACGCGCGACCTTCCCGAGCACGGTGTACTTCGGCAGCACCGCGGCCCCGTATCCCTCCAGGGCGGCGTGGACCATCCCCCGAACCTGGTTCACCTCGATGATTCGCCCGGGCACCGGCCGCCGCCGCCCCGGAATCGACCGGAGCGCATTGGCCCACCAGACCCCGGCTTTGTCGAGCGACAGCACCGGCACCCGCTCGAGATCGATCGGGCGGCGGGCCATATCAAGCAGGACCTGCACGAGGACCACAACGTCGGGGAACCGATCAAGAACTTCAACGGCCGCATCGTGTCGGTGGGAGTCGAGGACAGCCTGGCGCTGTCGCCCGCGCTGTCGCTGGTGGGCGGCGTCAGCGGAGATTGGCAGGCCACCACGAAAGCCCAGGACTATCAGAAGGGACAGGCTTTCGACCTGCTGGTGTCGTGCCGGACCAGCGGCACGTCATGCGGCGACGCCAATGGCCTCAACCCGCAGGTGGGGGTGTTCTACTCGGTCCCCACGGGCCAGGTCCGGATGACCCTGGCGCGCAAGACGCGCATGCCGTCGTTGAAGGATCGCTATTCGTACAAGTTCGGGACGGCCGTGCCCAACCCCGACCTGAAGGCCGAACACAACATCACCGTCGAGGGCGGATACCAGGGCACGCTCGGGCCGAAGACCTCGTTCCAGGCAACGGTGTTCTACAGCCGGATCGACGACCTCATCCAGCGCTTTTACCTGCGGCCGAATCTCGCGCAGCTCCGCAACATCGGGCGGGCCTACCACGCGGGATTCGAGCTGGATGCGCGCACAGAGATCGTTCGACGGCTGGATGTCGGCGCGAACTACACGTTCCTGAAGAGAGAGAATCTCAGCGACCCTCTCACGCCGCTCGTGGACACGCCGCGCCACAAGGGGCGGGTGTCGGTCACCGGCACCATCGCGTCGTTCCTGCACGCATCCGGCAACCTCGAATTCGAGGCGGACCGCCGGACGCAGAACGAGGCGGGTGCTTATCTGGACGTCCCGTCCTTCGTGACGGCGAGCGTGAAAGGCGTCTAGACGATTGGCGGGCGGCTGGACGCCGAACTGGCGCTCCTCAACGCCTTCGACAAGTACTACTGGGTGTCGGACGGGTACCCCGAGTCCGGCCGAACCATTGGAGTGACCGTTCGTTGCCGATTCTAATCAGGCGATCCGCCTTCCGCTCGGGCGGTCGTGTTGCTGCCTGCCTTGAAAGCGGGAGCGTCGAAGCAGGGACGCTTCAGAATCTGTACGCGACGTTGACGTAGTAGTTCCGGCCGGGTTCGCGCACCCGCGTCCCCAGACGGAACGGATCGCGCTGATACGACATGTGGTCCACGTACAGCGCGTCGAGCACGTTGTCCACTGCGAACGTCACGCGCACGTTGCGCTTCTGGCCGCCCACCTTGAGATTGAGTACGCCGTACGCCGGCATCGGCTCTTCCTGGAGGTCGGTGTCCACGTGGACGTGCTTCCCCGAGAACACCGCCTGGATCTCACCGAAGTAGGCCGACCGGTCGTACCGGATCGACGCGGTTCCGAGGAACGGGTGGATCTCCGCCACGTTCGGGCTCGTGATTCCGAGCGCAGGATTCGGATCCTTCGTGGCCCGGGTGTAGGACGCGTTGAACGACGTGAACAGGCTGTCGGTGACCGGACAGGTCGCGGTCAGCTCGCCGGTCCACATCCTCGCGTCGACGTTCGCATAGGAGCGGGCGGCGCTGTTCATGATTCCCGGCACGGCGTTGATCTTCTTCTGCGAGTGAACGGTGATGTAGTCGGTGAGGCGGTCGTGGTACACGGACGCGGAGACGACCGCTCGTCGGTGGGTGTAGCTCAGGCCGCCGGTCACGCCCGTGTTGCCGGTCGTGCGGAGGTTCGGACTTCCCACCCAGTCGCTCCCCGTCCGCTTGAGCGAGTAGTAGCGTTCCTGCGGGTCGGGCACCCGTTCGGTGTGGCCAACGCCCGCCGTCAGCTCGAACAGGTTGCCGACGCGGTGCGTCACGCGGGCCTTGGCCGATACGCCAGCGTCGGTCGTGGACGTGCTCCGCGTGCCGTTGTAGGCGTAGTAGAGGCCGGTGTTCGCCTTGCTCGCGTCCGCGGCGCTGCGGGACCAATCCACACGCCCTCCAACCTCCACCTTCGTCCCGGCGCCGAGCGTCCGCCGGTGTTCGACAAAAGCGCCCAGGTGATCGATGCTGACGTCGGGCACCGAGTACTGGGGCGCGTACTTCATGCCGGCCATGAGTGTTGAGATGTCCCAGTTCCGCCGGTAGGCTTCGACACCTGTGGAGATCGACCCCAATACCGCCTCGACGCTCCCCCCCGCGGTGTTCGTGTTCGCCTGCGAGGCCATGCTGTACTCTCGCGCCATCCCGATCGACGTGGTGCGAAACTGGTCGGTCATCCAGTGATTGACGCGGGTGTAGTAGGCTCGAGCGGCGACGGTATGGAACCAGCCGGAATGGCGCGCCCACTCGTAGCTCACGCTCGCGCGATCCGCGGTGTCCCAGATTCCGTCCATCTGCAGGTAGGCGTATTTTACGTCGGTCGCCTTCTGCCGCGTGTACGCCACCTGGACCGAATGCCCCGCCCCGGGCGACACGAACCCGCGCACCCACCCGGTATTCGCGGTGAACGCCTTCCCGGCCACCTGGTCGGGACGGTAGTTGGCGTACTGCGTGTAGAGGGTCCCGGACCCGTCCTCGTAGGCATCAGACGTTCTGAACGAGAATCCGCCGAGAACAGACATCGCGGCGGTGCCGGCCGACGCCGTCACCGACGGGTTGATGTACCCGCTCGACCCGAAGGCCAGGTTCGGGCTCGCGTGGAGCCCCTGTGCCGGCGCCCGCGTCACCACGTTGACCACGCCGCCGAGACTCCCTTCGTGACGGACATCGTACGGTCCCTTCCCCACGTCCAGGTGGTCGACCTCGGCGAAGTCGGCGTGGAACGCCGCGGGGTCCATGCCATTGGGACAAGCTCCGTACACCCGGTCGCCATCGATCAGCACGGTGAGATTGCGGCTCTGGAAGCCGTGGACGATGATGTCATTGGCGATTGCACCCTTGCGAATCTTGTAGACGCCGTTCAGCTCGGCCAGCGCCTCGCCGACGTCCCGCGCGGTGCTCTCCCGAATCTCGGACACGGCGATCGTCTCCTTCACGAGCGAGCCGATGACATTGACGGATTCGGAGACCGTGGCGAGCGCCAGCTTGAAATTCTGGGCGCGGCTCTCTCCCGCTCCGAGCGTGAGCCGAGCGCTGCCTTGCAGGAAGCCGTCCAGGGTGGCTGTGAGGTCGTATTCTCCGGGCGCCAGGTTGGATCCGCTGAATCGCCCGTGGTCAGCCGTCACGATTGTCAGCACCTGCCTGGTTGCCGTGTTGGTGATCGTCACGGTCACACCCGGCAGCCGCGCATCGTCGGGGCCAACGACGATGCCGTCGACTTCAGCCGTGTCCGGTCGGACCTCGGCCCGCGATGGCACAGACGCTGCCGAACGCGCCTGTCGCGCGGAGTCCGAGACGATCTGGGCGTGCAGATCACCAGCAAGTCCAGCCGAGAGTCCGACAGCGCAGAGCACCATCAGGAGTGGTCGAGACATGAGAGCCTCCAGAGCCGCATTCACAGGCTTTGCCCGGCAGTGTAATGGGGAAGATCGCTCGTGTGAATGAGGCAAGATGTCGCGGTACCAAGGTCGTGGTACCTAAGTACTCGACCGGCTCTGGGCTCTGGGCTCCAGGCGGTGGGCGTCAGCGCGGTGAGGGGAATCGATCGAGCTTGCGCTGAAGGGAGCGACGGTGGATGCCCAGCAGCCGTGCCGCTCTGGAGATGTTGCCGCCACAATCGGCGAGCACGCGGTTGATGTGTTCCCACTCGACGCGCGCCAGCGACGGCACCTGGCCTGGCTGACCCGTGGCCGCGAGCGGGCTCGTCTGGCGCGAGAGTGCCGCGATGATCTGATCGACATCCGCGGGCTTGGTCAGGTACTCGGCGGCACCCAGTCTCACGGCCTCGACCGCGGTTGCGATCGACCCGTACCCGGTCAGCACCACCGCCACGGTTGCCGCGTCGATCGCCTTGATGTCGCGGATGACGTCGAGGCCCGACTTGCCGCCGGGCATGCGAAGGTCGACGAGCACGAACTCAGGGCTGTCGTCGCGAGCCGCCTGCAGCGCGGTCTCGTGGTCGCAGGCCTCGCGCACCTCGAAGCCCCGATCGCGCAGGGCGCGTGCAAGGCGTTCTCGCAGGCGGTCGTCGTCTTCGACGATGAGCACGGACCGAGGAGCGTCAGTTGGAGCCGGCATGTTCTTTCACCCGCACGGGGAGTTCGAGGCGGGCCGTCGTGCCCCGCCCCGGGGCCGAGTCGAGGTCGAAACGTCCCCCCAATTGTTCCGCCAGGCTCCTGGCGAGCGTGAGACCCAGGCCGAGTCCATGTCCCGGAGCCTTGGTCGTGAAGAACGGCTCCTCCGCGCGCGCCAGGATCTCGGCGCTCATGCCAATGCCCTCGTCGCGAACGACGATGTCGAGTGCGCGGCCGGCGTCGGCGCGGAGGGCGATCGGCTGGCCCGCGGCAGACGCCCGCAGGGCGTTGTCGATCAAACTGGAGACGACGCGTACGAGCGCACGCCGCGGCAGGAAGAGACGCGCATCGTCGCCCGACACGTGCGTGGTGACGCGCGAGGCGTGCTCCGGCGCCACGCCGCCGAGCACGTCTCGCACGAACTCACCGAGCGTGAACGTGGTCGGCATCTCCCCGGCGGCGCTGCCGATGCCATTCAGAATCTCGCGACAGCGGTTCACCTCGCCGCGAATCAGCCGGATGTCGTCGGCCACCCGGCCGCCCGCCGACGAAGGCAGGGAGGTGAGATTCCGCTCCAGTTCGCCAGCCACCACCGCCACGGTCATGAGGGGTGTCGCCAGTTCGTGCGCCGCTCCTGCCGCCAGCGTGGTCAGGGCGGAGAGGCGCTCCGCCTTGGCGGCTGCCTCCCGCATCCGCTGTATTTCGCGGTCCTGCCTGGCGAGACCCGTCGTGAGCCGCGTGACGAAGAATGCGGTGAGCGCCGCGGCGAGCGTGAGAGCCACCCACATGACCTGGAGGTGGCGCGTGAACTCATGTCCGTGTCCGAACGCCATCCCGCCGGCGCCGGCCGACATGTCCGTCGGCGACAAGGCGAAGAGCGTCGCGTAGCACGACACGCCAAATGCGGTGAGGCACCACGTCCAGCGCGATCCGAGGGTCACGGCGGCGGCCGTGATGTGCACCAGGTAGAACACGCTGAACGGGTTCGCGGCTCCGCCCGTTGCCGAGAGCAGCGCCGTCAACTGCAGCATGTCGAACGCCAGGATCGCCGCCGACCACGCCTCCGACAGAGGCCGATGGCGCATCCAGTACGCGAGGCCGGCGTTGGTGACGCCCATCGCTCCGACCAGCGCGAGCAGCAATCCGATCGGGAAGTCGACGCCCGCGGAGCCCCAGATGGCGCCGATGAGGATGACCTGGCCAACGACCCAGCCCCACCGCAGACGGACCAGCCACCACGCCCGAACGTTGCCACGGGGCGTGCCGGCGCCGGCCTGCGTGTCCGAGAAGACGACTGGATCTGCGCTCGTGGTGGCGGCTCCTCGCGCCGTATTATGCCTCAACCCTCCATCGAGCGACGGCTGGCACACGCGCCCGGTCCGGGCGACGGGGTGGCGCATCGAGGGTCATCGGCGACTCGACTTCCGGAGACGTCGGAACTTTCTTCTTGACAATGCGTGTTGTAACACCTACTATGGCGATGTGGCCAGAGACCTTCGCACCGAACTCAAGCAGACCAAGCCGTTCCGCAGCCTTCAGCACGAGGCGTTGCTGAGCATTCAGAGGACCGCGGCCGTCGTCGAGCACGAGTTCGAAGCCGACATCAAGCCCTACGGCATCACCGCCACGCAGTACAACGTGCTGCGGATCCTGCGCGGCGCGGGCGTCGATGGGCTCTGCCGAAACGAGATTCGCGACCGCATGCTGCGGCGCGTCCCCGACGTCACCCGGCTGCTCGACCGACTCGAGGAGATGGCGCTCGTCACCCGCGCCCGAACCGGCGACGACCGCCGCTTCGTGACGACGCGGATCACGCAGTCCGGCCTGGCGATCCTGGCGACACTCGATCCCCTCGTGGACGAGGTGAACGCGCGTCAGGTCGCACGGCTGGACAAGGCTCAGCTGCGCACGTTGATCGATTTGCTGGCGGAAGTTCGAGACAGATAGGAAGGCGTGGAAGAACTCGGACGGGCGAGTGCCGCCCGGATCCCGGCGAACCCGCCTCGACAGGTGTTATCACACAGAGCAGGACAGGAGCACAATCATGGCAGCGACAACAGCGGTTCGGACGTTTGCAATCGACAAGGCCCACTCGGAGGCGGTGTTCCAGGTCCGGCACCTGGTCACCCGCGTTCGCGGACGCTTCAGTGACTTCGCAGGCACGATCCAGTTCAACGAGGCGAGCCCCGAGAACTCGACGGCCGACGTGACGATCCAGGCGGCGACCATCGACACCAATCAGGCCGATCGCGACACGCATCTCCGGTCCGCCGATTTCTTCTCGGTCGAGCAGTACCCGACGCTCACCTTCAAGAGCACGAAGGTGACGAAGACCGGCAGCGAAACGCTCGACGTGACGGGCGACCTGACGATCCGCGGCGTGACGAAACCGGTCACCTTGAAGACGACGTTCCTCGGGCTGGCGAAAGACCCGTGGGGCAACCTGCGGGCCGGGTTCGAGGCGGAGGTGACGATCAACCGGAAGGATTTCGGCCTGATGTGGAACGCCACGCTCGAAACGGGCGGGTTCCTGGTGGGCGACGAGGTGAAGATCAGCCTCTCGGTTCAGGCCGTGGCGCAGTAACGATTCGAGGACAGTGGTCGGGACGTCCTTTCAGACCGTCCCGACCTTTGCTGCCGGCGAGGCAGCCGCACAGCCTCAGCGGTTGACGATCACGACACCGTCCTTCATCACGAAGGACACCTTCTCGAGCAACGAGATGTCCTTCAGCGGGTCGCCGTCCACCGCGACGATGTCGGCGTGGTGACCGGGCGCGACGACGCCCACCTTGTCGCTCCAGCCCAGCAAGTCCGCCGCGCTCACCGTGGCGCTCTGGATGGCCTGCATCGGCGTCAGGCCATACTTCACCATGTGGGCGAACTGCCTCGCGTTCAAGCCGTGCGGAAAGACGCCCGCATCGGTGCCGTACGCGATCTTCACGCCCGCCTTGGCCGCCGCCTGGAAGCTCTCGCGCTGCAGCCGCCCCACCTTCTTCTCTTTCTCGATCGTCGATGGCGGATAGCCGAGGCGCGCGTATTCCGCGAGGATGTAGTCGTCGTTGTAGATGTCCGCCACGAGGTACGTGCCCCGGTCCTTCATCATCCTGATGGCCTCGGCGTCGAGCAGGCTGCCGTGCTCGATTGACGTCACGCCCGCCTGGATCGCACGCTTGATCCCTTCGGTGCCGTGCGCGTGCGCCGCCACCTTCCTGCCCCACATCGCCGCTTCATCGACCGCCGCCTTCATTTCCTCGAGCGAGTACTGGGGCGCGCCGACCGATTCCTCCTCCGACAGCACACCGGCCGTCGCCATGATCTTGATGACGTCGGCGCCGTACTTGATCTCGGTGCGAACCAGCTTTCGGATCGCGTCCACGCCGTCGGCGATACCCGACGTCTGCTCGAACCGCAGATACGGCGAAAAGCCGCTCACGTCGCCGTGGCCGCCCGTCGCCCCGACGGCCATCGCCGCCACCTGGAGCCGCGGCCCGACAACCTTGCCGCTGTTGATCGCGTTGCGCAGGGCGACGTCCACGTATTCCGGCGACCCGAGCACGCGCACGCTGGTGAAGCCCGCTTCCAACGTTCGCCGTGCGTAGATGTGGGCCGACACGGCGTCGTCGATCGGCGATCGGCGGAACAGGTCGGCGTAGTAGTTCTCAGGTTGACCGGTGATGTGGGTGTGGGCGTCGATCAGGCCGGGCAGGACGGTCTTCCCCCGGAGGTCGATGACCTTGGCGCCGGCAGGCACCTTGAGGTTCGCGCCGACCTCCTTGATTTCGGTCCCTTCAATCAGAATGTCCTGGCCCGCTTTCACTGTTCCCGACGCGACGTCGACGAGACTGCCGGCACGAATCAGGACGGGAACCGGCTTGTCCTCGGCGCGTGCGACACCGATGAGGGCGAAAGCGATCAGAATGACGCAGGCTGCACGAACACGAACGGTGGATGCCATGGTTGCTCCCAGGTGAGACATGAGAATCGAATTGTAGCCCCAATAGCCGGGTGTATGCTGAATGTCACCCTTCGACTCAGTTGTGTTGACCAAGGTCTCGCGCAGGGAACGCCCGTTTCATAGGGTGCGCAGGGCGCGAAGCATGTTCAACACAAGTGAGCTCAGGGTTGAGGGAGAATTCCGACATGTCAGACGTCACACGACAGCGGCGCCGGCCCGCGCTCGCACTGCTGGTGGCCCTCGCGGCGCTGTTCGCGCCCACGTGGCTCGCGGCGCGCGCGCCACGAGCGCCGGCTGCTCCACCTGTCGATCCGGCCCTCTATGCCGGTCTGCGGTGGCGGATGCTCGGCCCATTCCGAGGCGGACGCGTGAATGCCGTGACCGGAGTGCCCGGCCGGCCCGACACGTTCTACTTCGGTTCGGTGGGTGGCGGCGTGTGGAAGACAACCAACGCGGGACGGACCTGGCTCCCCGTCTTCGACTCCCAGCCGATTGCCTCGATTGGCGCCATCGCCGTGGCGCCGTCGAATGTCTCCGTCGTCTACGTCGGCACCGGAGAGGCCGACATGCGGTCGCAGATCTCGCACGGCAACGGCGTGTACAAGTCCACCGATGCCGGAAGGACCTGGAATCACCTCGGTCTCGACGATACGCGACAGATAGGCCGCATCCTCGTCGATCCACGAAGTCCGGACATCGTCTTCGTGGCCGCGCTCGGCCATGCGTACGGGCCGAATGCGGCTCGCGGCGTCTATCGGTCGCGCGACGGGGGCAGCACGTGGCAGCAGGTGCTGTTCAAGGGCGAGAACGTTGGCGCGATCGACCTCGCGATGGATCCACGCGACTCGAAGGTGATCTACGCCACGCTGTGGAACACGAGGCGGCCGCCGTGGAGCATCTACCCGCCCTCGTACGGGCCCGGCGGTGGCGTCTTCAAGTCCACGGATGGCGGCACCACGTGGAAGCCGCTCACGATCGGTCTGCCGACCGAGGGCCTCGGCCGCATCGGCTTGGCGGTCTCGCCGGTGAACCCGAAGCGTGTCTACGCCATCGTCGACGCCAGACAGGGCGGACTCTATCGGTCCGACGACGCGGGCGTGAGTTGGACGCTGGTCTCCGGTGACCAACGGATCTGGGGGCGCGGCTGGTATTTCGGCAAGGTCAGCGCCGACCCGAAGGATCCGGAGGTTGTCTACGTCTCGAACACCTCGCTCTACCGGTCGTCTGACGGCGGCCGCGCCTGGACGGCCATCAAGGGTGCGCCGGGCGGTGATGACTATCACCAACTCTGGATCGCGCCCGACGATTCGAATCGGATGGTGCTCGGGAGCGACCAGGGTGCCATCGTGACGGTGGACGGCGCCAGGACGTGGAGTTCCTGGTACAACCAGCCGACCGCGCAGGTCTACCACGTCGCCGGCGACTACCGGTATCCGTATTGGGTGACCGGCTCGCAGCAGGACAGCGGCCCGGTCAGCGTGGCGACGCAGTCGATGTTCGCGGAGCTCGGCACCCGTACCTGGCTGCCGGCATGCGCCGGGGGCGAATCCGGCTACACCGCGCCCGACCCGCTTCATCCCGACCTGCTCTTCGGAGGCACCGTCGCGCGCTGCGACGTCCGCACCGGGGAGACGACCAACGTGTCGCCGGAGCGGATGATGAAGGAGCCCCCGCGGCACACGTGGACGTTGCCGCTCGTGTTCTCGAAGGCCGACCCGCGGACCCTCTACTTCTCGAATCAGTTCCTGTTCAAGACGACCGACGGGGGCAACAGCTGGACGCAGATCAGTGGCGACCTGACGCGCGAGGACCCCGGCGTCCCCCCCAACCTCGATGCAGCCACGGCGGCCGACGCGCCACCGGCGAAGCGCCGCGGTGTCATCTACACCATCGCGCCGTCACCGTTGACGACAGCGACGATCTGGGCCGGCACGGACGATGGCCTCGTGCACGTGACGTGGGACGAGGGAAAGACCTGGCAGGAGGTCACCCCGCCTGCGCTGACACCGTGGAGCAAGGTGGTGATGATGGAAGCGTCGTACGCCGACATCAACACGGCGTACGCCGCCGTGGACCGCCATCGGCTCGAGGACTACGAGCCGTACCTCTACCGCACGCGCGACGGAGGCAGGAGTTGGCAGCGGATCACCGCTGGGCTGCCGGCGGGTGTCTACGTGCAGACGGTGAAGGAGGACCCCCGGCGGCCGGGCCTGCTGTTTGCCGGAACGGAACTCGGCGTGTTCGTCTCGTTCGACGCGGGCGACCGCTGGCAGTCACTGCAGTTGAACCTGCCGGCAGTGTCTGTGCGCGATCTCGAGGTGCATGGCGACGACCTGATCGTTGCCACACACGGTCGGGGATTCTGGATGATCGACGCCGTCACGGCGTTGCGGCAAGCGACCGACGAAGTGGCGCGCGGCGAGGCGTTTCTGTTCCGTCCGGCGGACGCGGTGCTGACGCCGCCGCCCAACGAGAACGGCACGCCGCAACCGCGCGATGAACCGCTCGCCGAGAACCGGCCGTACGGCGCGCTCATCGACTTCTACATCAGCCGCGCCTCCGGACCGGTGACGCTCGAGGTGCTCAACCCGGCTGGCGTCGTTCTGCGTCGGTACTCGAGCGACACGAGCGTCCAGCCGGTCGATCCCAATTCGCTGAGCATCCCGGCATTCTGGCGGCCTGCGCCCGAAGCGTTCCCGGCGACGCCGGGACAGCATCGCTGGGTGTGGGACCTGCGCACCGAGGCGAAACCAGCGCCGCGATCCGCCGGCGCCGCAGCATCGACGGGAGGAGAGGAAGGCCCCTCCCGCCGCGGGCCGCTCGTCGTTCCGGGAACCTACACCGTGAAACTGACCGTCGGTGGCCGCAACTGGACGCAGCCCCTGCACGTCGTGCGAGACCCGAGGTGAGAAATGGGGTCGGGACCAGTGTCTCCTACCACGTGATCCAACCGACGTTTCTCAACACATCGAAGTAGCCGACGACCGCGGTGAGCGGAAGATCGCGGCCCGTCTCGCCGACGACCGCGTTCCGGATTTGGACGATCGACCGCCTGCCGTTCACATAGTTGAGAATCATCGCGCCCTGCTGCGGCGTGAGGCCGAGCGACTTCAGCGCATCCGGGTGTTCTTTCAGATGCGTCGTGTACTTCGGCCAGGTCTGCAGCGAGAACTCGCGGCCCTTCACGGCTGGATCGAGTCGCGGAACGATGGCGGCGGCCTTTGCCTCGGCGGGCCTGAGCGTTTGCCCGGCCGGAGCCGGACGCGAGGCTGCTCCGGTCGCCGGAACGACCTGCGCCCGTCGTATCCGTGCAACGCCGACGATCTGCTGCTTCAGGCCCGCGCGGTACAGCTCCCACTGCTGCACCTTGCTGTCGACCACGGCGGTCGCCGCCGCGGAACGCGTCGAGATCTCGTCGATGGACCGCAGGGCCCCGATCTCTCGGTCAACGGCGAAGTCCGCCACGAGCAACGCACGCGCCGTCGTGGCGTCGAGGCCGGCGCCGTCGGCCTGCTCGACGAGCGCCAGCGCGCGCGGCAGGTCGCGCTCGGCGACGCGAGCGTACCCGAAGTCCGACACCGCATCCGCCAGGGCCGGCAACACGTCATCCGTCGCATTCGCTCCCGCCCAGGCGGCCGCCGCTCCAATGAACGCGATGCGTTTCATCTGCGTCGGATCGGACTTGTCCGGGGTGTCGACGTCGGCGTGATACCACTGGTCTGGCCACGTGAAGAACTCGACGCCCGGCACCCCGACCGACGGATTGTTGAAGCAGATGTGGTCGCTGCCCCCCGTCGCGCGGTGAATGTAGAACCGGAACGCGTCGGTGGACCCGTTCTTCTCGACCATCGGCCGCGGGAAATTCTGCCCGCCCGCCCGGCCGCGCGGGGCGTCGGGCAGGTAGACGATGTCGTTGGTGCGCCAGACGTAGTTCATCAGCGACTTCGCGAGGCCGTCGATGTAACACGGCAGGTGGTCCGGGCACTCGCTCATCGTCATCACACCGTTGTTCTTGCGGAGCGCCTCCCCGACCATGTCCATGTTCAGGTTCGCCGAGAGCGTGTCGGAGAATCCGGGGTGCCGCTTGATGAAGTCGAAGGTGCCGGAGATCTCCTGCGGCCAGAGGAAGTAGATCGTGCGGCGAGGCCGCGGCAGGTCGCCCGACGCAATCAGCTTGTGCAGCGCGCGGAGGATCTCGAGTTGCACCGCGCACCCGCTCATGTCGTCGTTCGCGCCGCGCTTGACGAGGCCCTCGAACAGATGCGCCGTGAAGATCACGCCCTTGCCGTCGGGCTCGCTGCCCGGAATCCAGCTGTAGACCGCTTCGAACTTGTCCTGGATCGACTCGACGTGCGTCTTCATCCGCACCACGATCGTCTGGCCGCGCTGCAGGTCCTCGAGCAACTCGGACCACTGCCGCCACGACACCGTCATACCCACCTTCAGCGTCCCGTTCTTGTAGGAGCCGCCGGAGTAGAGGACCTGCGCTGGATCGAGGTAGCGATCCTGGGCGCTGAATGCGATGACGCCCTGGATCCCCGCACCGTCCAGCACCTTCGCCAGGGCCTCGCGCGCGTGGCCCCACATCAGCACAACCTTGCCACGGTACTTGTCGCCAGCCGCCGCCAGCGCCGCCTTCACTTGGTCCTCGCTCGATGAGGGCGGCAGATAGGCGAGTTCGGCGGTGATGTCGGCGGTGGACGACCCGGCGGCGACCAGCGCGGAATCGGCGCCAAGACGGGCGATCAGACGTTTCTCGGGTGCGGTCACCCACAGCTCGCCCTCGACCGGATAGTCCACCTTCCGATCGCTCGGCGCCCGGTCGATGCGCGTGGTGTCGATGCCGTAGCCCCGGACGATGTCGTAGATCGCCTGGGACTCGAACAACGTGCCGCTGAACTCGGAGAGGTCGCGCGCCCAGGGCGCACCGGCCAGGCGCACCTCATTGTTGAACGCCATCTGGCCCGACACTTCGTTCGCCAACAGATCGAGCACCTCCTGCCGAAGCGGAGTCTTCGGCAACGGCGGCGGGGTCGGGGTCGGTGACTGCGCGACCGCGGCACAGGTGAACAACGCAATCAGGCTGACGGCGGAGACGACTCGGCGGGTTGGCACGGTGTACCCCTCCCGGGGCAAAACTCGCCGGGAGGATAGCACAGGAGTGTCCGACGCAGACCTGAGTGGCGTGATATAGTTGTCGTCTTGCGCGTGGGCACCGCCCCACGAATCTCAATCCCAGCTCGCGACACACACGAGCGCCGCCCCCGCGGCTTGCCAGCAGCGCCATGTCCTTCGTCCGACTGTTCTCGACGCTCGTTGCCGGTCCCCGCGTGACTGAAGCGGTGAGCGATCTCCTCGCGCCACCGTCTGCCGCCAGTGACGAGTTCGCGATTGCCGGCGAGGAACTGCGGACCATCCTGCGCGATCTGTACGGTGGCCGCTCGCTCCACATCCGTGCCGTCGACGCCGGGTCGACCAATGCCGAGGAACTCGAACTCACCGCGCTCGGAAACGCCTACTACGACATCGAGCGGTTCGGACTGTCGTTCGTCGCGTCGCCGCGGCACGCCGATATCCTCGTGGTGACAGGCCCGGTGGTCCGCAACCTGGAGCGCGCACTTCGCCTGACGTACGACGCGGCCCCACACCCCTGCATCGTCGTCGCGCTCGGGGACGGCGCGTGCACGGGCGGGATCTGGGCCGGGTCGTACGCGGTCGTCGGCCCCGTGGATCGCGTGATACCCGTTCACATCAGGATCCCGGGCGATCCGCCGTCGCCCCCCGAGATCATTCGAGGTCTCGCCGCCGGCCTGCGGAGCGTCCGATGTTGATCGAGTGGGGCGTTCGCATCGGGCTCCTCGGCGCCCTGGCGGCCTCGCTGGCTGCTGCGGCGATTGGCCTGGCGGCCCGCGGACCTCGCGCACGCCGTGCGGCGCACGCGTTGATGGCTGCAGGCTCGGTGGCAGGTGGCGCAGCGTCGATCCTCTTTCTGATCTGGAACCTGCATCCCCTCGCGATCGGCCAATCCCCACTGCTGTTCGGCGCGCCGCTGGTCGTCGATCGCCTCTCGGCGTTCTTCCTGCTGTTGCTGCACCTCGTGTCGGCGATGACGGCGTGGTTCGCGTCGACGTACGGCGAGGATGAAGCGGCCAAGTACCCGCCGCGCGCCGTCGTCCCGTTGACAGCCGTGTTCGGCCTCGGCATGCAGGGCGTCCTGCTGTCGAGCGGCGTAGCCAGCTTCCTGCTGTTCTGGGAAGCGATGTCGCTCTCGTCGTTCTTCCTCGTCATGGCCGACGGCGAAGAAGAGTCGCGCCATGCTGCGCTCCTCTACCTGGCTGTCGCGCAGTTCGGGGCGGGCGCCTTGATCGTCGGCGCCGGACTCCTGTCTGGCGGCGACCTCGCCGCCACCTTCGGCTCCCTGCCGTCGAACGTCTCGACGATGACGGCTGGCACCAGCCTGCTCGCGCTGGCACTGGTGATGTTCGCGTTCACGTCGAAGGCGGGGCTGGCGCCCTTCCATGCCTGGCTGCCCGAGGCGCACCCCCGTGCGCCGAGCCACATTTCGGCGCTGATGTCGGGCGTGATGCTGAAGGTCGCCATCTACGGGCTGCTGCGGTTCACGTCCGTCTGCTGGCCCGAACTGCCGTCGGGCTGGGGCATCGGCCTGCTGGTCCTGGGCCTCGGCGGGGCGGGAGTCGCCGTCATCTATGCCAACCTCGCACGGGAGATCAAACGGGTCCTCGCGTGGAGCAGCGTCGAGAACATCGGCCTCATCTTCACGATGTTCGGTTTCCAACTCGTGCTGCGGCGCACCGGCCACATCGGCCTGGCCGACGCGGTGCAGGCCGCAATGTTCCTGCACATCGCCGCCCACGCGCTGTTCAAGTCGGGGCTGTTCCTCGGCGCGGGCGCGATCATCCATGCGACCCACACCGCGAAGATCGAGGCACTCGGGGGACTCGCCAACCGGATGCCGTGGTTGTCCGCCGCGATGCTCGCGCTGTCGCTTGCTGCCGCCGCGCTGCCGCCGTTCGGTGCGTTCGTGGCCGAGTGGCTGCTGCTGCAGTCGGCGGTCGTGTCGCTGTCGGTGAAGAACACCCTCGTCGCGGTCCTCGGCCTGACGGTCCTGGTTGGCGTCGCGTTCGTCGCTGGCCTCGCCGTGTTCGCGATGGTCCGTCTCTTCGCGTTCATCTTCCTGGCGGAACCCCGGTCGGCCGCCGCACGGGCGGCGCACGAACCGGCGGTTGCGCTACGGGGCCCGGTCATCGCCCTGTCGGTCGCCGTGCTCGCGCTCGGCGTGCTGGCGCCCCTTGCGCGGCCGCTCCTGCCAGTCGTCGTCGCGGTCGTTGGCCCCGCCGTCCCTCCGGCCCCGATCGCAGCCGTGCCGATCGACCTCTCGCTGCCCGTGGCGCTGGGCGCGGCGCTCGCGGTGGGGTTGTGCGGCGCATGGCTGATTCGGCGCGCCCTCGGGGGACCGTCCCGGGTCAGGCGCTACCACACGTGGGATTGCGGACAGCCGATCGACGCGAGCATGGAATACACGGCCACTGGGTTCTCCGCACCGGTCCGCTTCTTCCTCCGCGACATCGTCAGGGCTGAGAAACATCTCGTCTTCACGCCCGTCGCGGCGGCGAATCCCTGGATCCGCGACGGCCAGATGGAGTTCCGCAAGGCCGCTGGCGTCCTCGAGCGGCTCTACTTTCCGATCGCACGGCTCATCGAGGGCGTTGGCGCCTGGCTGAAGCAGTTGCAGAACGGCGTCATCCAGTTCTACATCGCGCTGATTCTGGCCACGCTGCTGCTGACGTTGTGGGTGGCGCTATGACGATCGCGCTGACGCTCGTCCAGATCGTGGTGGTCGTGCTGTTCGCGCCGCTCGCCGCCGGGGTCGTTCGCAAGGTGAAGGCGCTCCTCCAGGGCCGGCGCGGTGCGCCCGTCCTCCTTCCCTACTGGACCATCCTGACGCTGATGCGGAAGGAAGTCGTGCTCTCGTCGAGCACCTCCTGGGTCTTCCGCGGTGCGCCGTTCGTTGTGCTGGCGACGTCGCTCGTGTCGGCGGCCGTACTCCCGCTCGTCACACGAGGCGGCGCGGCGGCGCCGCTGTCCCACTTCGTCGTGGTCGGCAGCCTCTGGATGCTCGGGGCCGTGTTCCTCGTCTTCGGAGGTCTCGACTCGGCCGGCGCGTTCGGCGGCATGGGCGCGAGCCGGGAGATGACGATCTCCGCCTTCCTCGAGCCGGCGGTGCTCACCAGCCTCGCGGCGTTCGCCGTGGCCTCCGGGTCGGTCACGGTGGACGGCATGCTGGTGGCGGGTGGGCGCGGCCTGGTGTCGCACCCGTGGCTGCTGCCGGCCGTCGGCGCGCTGGGCCTCGTCGCGCTCGGCGAGAACGCCCGCTACCCGGTCGACAACCCGGCGACGCACCTCGAGCTGACGATGGTGCACGAGGCGATGGTGCTGGAGTATTCGGGCCCGTACCTGGCGATGATGGAGTTGGCGAGCATGTTGAAGCTGACCATCTTCGCGCTGCTCCTCGCCAACATCCTCGTTCCTGCCGGCCTGATGACCGTCTCGAGCTCGGCGGTCGGGTTGGCGATCGCTCCGTTCGCGGCGGCGGCCAAACTGGCGGCCGGCATGATCGTGCTCGCCTTCCTGGAGTCGAGCATGGCGAAACTCCGGTTCTACGGGCTGCCCGAGTACTTCTTCGGCTGCCTGTTCCTCGGGCTGACCAGCCTCGGACTCGGTCTGTTCGCGGGGTTGCTGTGAACATCGATCTGTTTGCGTTCGCTCCGGCGCCGCCCGACCTCTTGTCGGTCGAGGGCGTGCTCGCGGGCGGCATGCTGCTCGCCGCATTCTTCTCGATGGGCCGCAAGCGGCTGCCGACGTTCCTGCGCCACTACACCCTGTCGTCTGCCTGCCTGGCCGGCGTCATCGCCTCGCACGCGGTGCGGACGGCGCATCCGGCGGAGTGGGCCGGCGCCGCTGCCACGTTGATCGTGAAGGTGGTGATCATCCCGCTGGCGATTCTGGCCACGGCGCGCCGATGCGGCGAATCGATGCGGCTTCGGCCGATTACGCGTCCGGTCGTGTCGTACGCGCTGTCGGTGGCCGCCGTCGTCGTCGCGTACGTGATGTCGCGCCGGCTGCCGATCGACGTCGGCGGGGGGCCGGGAGGCGGCATCGTCGTGCCGCTGTGGGGTCTCCTCTTCGTCGCGCTCGCCCTGATTCTCATCGGTTTCCTGATGCTGATCGTGCGGCGCGATCTCTATTCGCAGATCGTCGGCTTTCTCACCGTGGAGAACGGCATTGCCGCATTCACGGTGGTCGCCCTCGGCGGCGTGCCGTTCCTGATGGAGATGGGGATCTTCGCCGTCATCGGCAGCGGCGTGCTGCTGATGGCCGTGCTCAGCCAGCAGGTGCACAGCCTCTACCAGTCGCACGACACCGCGACTCTCCGAAATCTGATCGACTGATCATGCTGCTCTTCGGTGTATTGCTCGTTCCGCTCGTTGCCGCCGTCCAGGCCCTCCTCGCACGGGACGGCCGCTCTGCGTCGCGTGGCGCGGTCATCGCCGCGGTCGTCGCGACGCTTGGCGCCGGAGCGCTGGCCGGTCTCGTATTCCTCAGCGGCGAGCTGTGGTTCGGCGGGTATGGGATGCTCGATCGTTTCAGCGCGCTGATGGTGGTGCTGATCCAGATCGTCTGGCTCGGCGCCGCGCTCAGCAGCGTTCGGTACATCGGAATCGAGGAGGCATCGGGCATCCTCTCGGTGCGCAAGGTACGCCTCTACTACGCGCTGCTTCCGGTCTTCGTGCTCGCGATGCTCGTGACGGTCACGACCGACCACCTGGGAGTGCTGTGGCTCGGCCTCGAAGCGACGACGCTCGCGACGACGCCGCTCGTGGCGCTCTACCGGAAGGATGGCGCGATCGAGGCCGCGTGGAAGTACCTGCTGCTCTGCTCGCTCGGGATCAGCGTGAGCCTGCTCGGTCTGGTCCTGCTCGCGTACGCCGGCGTCGGGGCGGGACTGCCCGTCGATCAGGCCTTCTCACTCGGCGCGCTTCGAGGCCGGGCGGCGGCGCTGGACCCCCAGGTGGTGCGCTGGGCCTTCGTCTTCCTCTTCGTCGGCATCGGCACGAAGGTCGGCTTCGTGCCGATGCATCCGTGGCTCCCCGATGCCCACAGCCGCACGCCGTCGCCGATCTCCGCGTCGCTCTCCGGGGTCCTGTTGAACGTCGCGCTGTACGCCTTGCTGCGGGCCAAGGCCGTCACCGACCTCGCGCTCGGACAGGGCGAGTGGACGTCGCGGTTCTTCTGGGCGTTCGGTCTGCTGTCGGTGCTCTTCGCCGCCTTCGTCCTGCTGCACCAGCAGAACTACAAGCGGATGCTGGCGTACCACAGCGTCGAGCACATGGGCCTGATCTCCTTCGGGCTGGGCATGGGCCCGCTCGGGTCGGCCGGCGCGGTGATGCACATGATCGGGCACACGCTCGCGAAGAGCGCGCTCTTCTTCTCGGCGGGTGAAATCCTGCTGCGCACGCACACGACGAAGATCGCCAACATCCGCGGGCTGTGGCGCCAGGCGCCCCGCACCTCGCTGGCCTTTCTGCTCGGGTTCCTCGGGCTGATCGGCGCACCGACGTCAATCATCTTCGCGAGCGAACTCACGTTCCTCGTGGCCGCCGCACGGCGCAGCCCCGCCTCGGCGGTCGCGATCATCGTCGCGCTGGCGATTGTCGCGGTCGGCGTCCTGCACCACATCTTCTCCATGCTGTTCGGCGGCGACGCGCACGCGCGGCCGGAGGAGGCACCGCCACCTGAGCGGTTCACGGTGACGCACGCCGTCCTCGCCGTGGAACTGGCGCTGCTGTTCGGCGGCGGGGTGTTCTTCCTCACGAGACCCGGCTTCGAACTGGCAGCCAGCATCGCCCGTGTCTTCACGGTGAAGCCATGAACGCCCAGCAGGCCCTGTTGAACACTCCCGGCGTGATCGTCCGCGACGACCTCTATGCGTCGAGCGAGGGACGGGTCGTCGCCTACGTCCACCACTCCGTGTTCCAAACCGTCGTCGAGGCGCTTCACCAACAGTCGGGCCTGCCGCTCGATCTGCTGTTCGCGACGGACAACCGCGCGGCGAATGGCACGTTTGGACTCCATGCCGTGCTCGCGGTCGATGCCAGCCATGAGTGGATTGAGGTCGTCACCACTCTGCCGGAAACCGATCCTGTCTACGATTCGCTGACACCGACCGTCATGGCGGCCCACTGGTACGAGCGCTACGCGCAGGACATGTTCGGCATCGTCGCGCAGGGACATCCGGATCCACGCCGGCTCGTTCACCACGAGAACATCCCGGCGGGGACGCATCCGCTGCGCAAGGACTTCGGTTGGGACACGCCGTTGCCTCACGCCGACGAGCCCTACCCGTTGGGGCGGGTGGCTGGCGAGGGCATCTTCCAGATTCCCGTGGGACCGATCCACGCCGGCATCATCGAGCCCGGGCACTTCAGGTTCAATGTCGCGGGCGAACGGATCATCACGCTCGAGGGCAAGCTGTTCTTCACCCACAAGGGTGTCGAGAAGCTGCTCGAAGGGAAGACACCCCCTGAGGCCATGCCGTTCGTCGAGCGCGTGTCTGGCGATTCGGCGGCCTCGCATGCGCTCGCCTTCTGCCAGGCCATCGAATCGGTCGCCGGCTGCGCGGTGGCCGAACGCGCCCGCCTGATCCGCCTCGCACTCGTCGAAGTCGAACGGTTCACGATGCACTTGCACGACGTGTCCAACATCTGCGGCATGGGCACCGGGTACACCGTGATGGCGGCCAACGGGTTCCGGATCAAGGAGCGCCTCCAGCGGCTGTCGGCGCGCCTGCTCGGCAACCGGTTCTTCCGTGGCCTCATCGTGCCAGGTGGTGTCGCACGAGACTTCTCGGACGCCGAGATGGACGACGTCCGCGAGACGCTTGGGGCGGCCTGGAGCGACGCGTCATCACTGATCCGGCTCGGTCTCGACTCCGACACGCTCCGCGACCGCCTCGAGACCACGGGGGTGCTGACCCGGGACGCAGCCTGGGCCTACGGCGCCAAGGGGCTTGCGGCTCGCGCCTCCGGCCTCGATCGCGATGCGCGCCGCGATCATCCGCACGCCGGATACGACCTGTGTTCGCCGACCGTAAGGACGCGCACCGAGGGCGACGTGTTCGCGCGTGTGATGGTGCGCGTCAGCGAGATGGAGGACTCGGTCGAACTCGTTCGCGCGGCGCTGGGGCGTTGCCGCGGCGGCGCACTCGGACCGCGCATCGAAGCCTGCGTCGCGTCCCACGGCGAGGCGCTCGGCTGGGCGGAAGGCTGGCGCGGTCAGATCCTCGACTGGATCCGGCTGCGCGACGGCGTCATCGACCGGGCCGTGATCCGCGACCCGTCGTTCTGCAACTGGCCGCTGTTCGGCGAGATGGGGCCAGGCAACATCGTCCCCGACTTCCCGCTCTGCAACAAGTCGCTCAACCTGAGCTACTCGGGCACCGACCTGTAGGGCCGCGACACCCACCACCAAGCCACCGAGGACACCCAGGCTTCAGTCTCTGCGCGTTTGTGGCTCCGTGGCCGTCCGTCGCGGCCGCGGTTGGATCTCGTGGTGTTCTTGGAGTCCTCGGGCACCTCCTACTTTGCGGCCGGGAACTCGCTCCATCTGGGCGGCGTGACACCGAGCAGGTGCGTTACGAAGAAATCGTTTCGCTTGTGATCGCCGTACGGGCCGCCCGACGTGTGGCCGGCGCCCGGGATCACGAGCAGGTCGAAATCCTTGTTGTGCTTGATGAGCTGGTTGACCACCTGCATCGTGGATGAGGGGTCCACGTTCGTGTCCATCTCGCCGACCACGAGCATCAACGCGCCCTGCAGGCGAGACGCGTGGTCGACATTGGATGACGCCGCGTACTCGGGACCGACCGGCCAGCCCATCCACTGCTCGTTCCACCAGATTTTGTCCATCCGGTTGTCGTGGCACCCGGCGGCCGAGAACGCCGCCTTGTAGAACTCGGGATGGAACAGCAGTCCCCCGAGCGCGCTCTGCCCTCCCGCCGACGTGCCGTAGATCCCCACGCGCGAGATGTCATAGGACGGGTACTTCGCGGCGACCGCCTTGTGCCAGAGGATGCGGTCCTCGAACCCGGCGTCCTTCAGGTTCTTCCAGGCGACATCGTGGAACGCCTTCGATCGATTGGACGTTCCCATCCCGTCGATCTGCACCACGATGAAACCCAGTTCGGCCAGGGCCTGCATCGCGCTGAAGGCGGCAAACGACTTCGGCACGAACGAACTGTGAGGACCGGCGTAGATATTCTCGATGACCGGGTACTTGCGGGCCGGGTCGAATGTCGTTGGACGGTAGATGACGCCCCAGATGTCCGTCTTGCCGTCGCGGCCCGTGGCCGTGAAGACCTCCGGGGGCTTCCAGCCTGCCTTCTCGAGACCGGTGATGTCCCCGCGGTCGAGCACCGCGACGAGCGAGGCATCGGCCGCGCGCCTCAACTCCGACGCCGGCGGCAGGTCCACGCGCGAGAACGTGTCCGCGAAGTACTTCATGTCCGACGAGAAGGCCACGACGTGGTTCGCCTCCGATCCGGTGAGGCGCACGAGTCCCGTCCCGTCGAAGTTGATCCGGTAGTAGTTGACGAAATAGGGATCCTGGCCCGGATACATGCCGCTCGCACTGAACCAGATCTGCCGCTTCTCCTCCTCCACCTTCGACACACCGCGCACCACCCATGGCCCCTTCGTGATCTGGTGTTTCACGCGGCCGGTCGCGCCATCGTACAGGTAGAGATGGTTCCAGCCGTCGCGCTCGGACATCCAGACCACTTCGCGACCATCGGCCACGTCGAAGCGGTACTTCTTGCTCGAGTAGGTGAAGAACGTCTGGCACTCCTCGCTCACGACCGCCCGCGCCCTGCCGCTCGTGGCGTTGACCTCGATGACGCGGTAGACCTGATGCCCGCGCTGGTTGTACTCGAACGTGACGGCCGACCCGTCCTTCCGCCACTCGGCGCGGGTCAGGTCGTATGGATTCGGGAAGAGGGAGCGATCCACATCGATCTGCTTGTTGGCGGCGATGTCGAAGAGCACCGGATGGTCGAGGTCGAGCACGTCACCCGGCTTCGCATAGAATCGCGACGACGATTTCGGCTGCGACTGATCCTCCGGCGACGACTCGACGTAGTGCACCATCCGCCGGAACCCGGGCGTGACACGATACGCGGCCAGGCGCGTCGAGTCGGGCGACCAGACGATTGAATCGAGCGTGTAGCAGTTGCCCTCGGCCCCGTCGCTGCTGAGCAGTTTGACGTCGGCCCGCGCGCCGACCGGCCGAATCGCAACGTTGAAGTTGCGCACGATGGCCTCCCACTTCTTGTCGGGAGAGACCTTCGGCTTGTCGTCCGCCTGAGGCGCGCCGCATGGCGGCAGCGGCTGCCGTCGTTCGAACTGGCCGACGGCGTCGGCCCCCTTGCAGGAGTAGTCCTCCAGGCTGCACTTCCACGCAGTGCCCTCCACGCGCGCCTCGAGGCTCTTCTCGTCGTCCGCGAAGGTGAAGGTCGAGAACGGCAGGGTCACCGCGGAGTACTTGCGGGTGGCGGCCGCCGACAACGACGCGGCCAGTTTCTCGTGGTCGAAGGCGGGCCGTCTCTGCTGCGTGTCGGCGTCCACCAGCACGAACTGGTGGCCGCCCTTCACCGTTCGGCGGTACCAGAACCGGTTCGTCTTGCCAACCCAGGTCGCTGGCTCGGGAACGTCGAGCGCCTGGCTCTGGTATTTCTCGCGCAGCTCGCCTGCGCGACGATACTCAGCCAGCGTGCCCTGCGCGGCCGCGAACGCGGCCCATCCAACGACGAAACAGAGAACGACGACCGCTCCAACCACGTGCCGGCCACGCATGGTCAACCTCCTCGACGACTGGTTGTTCGAGCTGAACTCGAAGGGGGGCGCAGCAGCATTCTGCCACAAGCGGGAGGAAAGCCCGAGGGGCACCGCGTCCGATGAGGGACACCGCGTCCGATGAGGGGCACGGGCGTCCCGCCCGTGCCCCTGCTCCGCCCCGCAGAAGTTGCGACATCCGATCTGCGCCCGTGTGCGATACTGGTCGAGCCGCAGGATGACGACCATCGCACTCGATCTGCTCGTGTTCGGGCCGCACGCCGACGACCTCGAGATCGGCCTCGGCGGAACCATCGCGCGCCACACGGCTGCGGGCTGGCACGTGGGACTGTGTGATCTGACCCGCGGCGAGATGGGCAGCAACGGTACGCCGGAAGAACGTCTGGCCGAAGCCGAAGCGGCTCGCGCGGTCCTCGGCGCCGACTGGCGAGTCAACCTCGGGTGGCCCGACCGCGGGATCACAGGCACAGCGGACCAGGTGGGCGACATCGTCGCCCTCGTTCGGCGGTGGCGTCCGCGAGCGATTGCCATCCCGTTCTGGCAGGACCGTCATCCGGATCACGGCGCCGCGAGCCGCGTGCTGACCGAGGCGATCTTCAACGCGCGCCTGCGCCGCTACCCGGCCGAGGGCGATCCCTGGGCACCCGACTGGGTCTGTTACTACTTCATCAACGACAGCGGCCCGATCTCGTTTGCGATCGACGTCTCGGCTCAGTACGGGTCGAAGCGCACGGCGCTCGCGTGCTACCGCAGCCAGTTCCGGCCCGACGCGGACGGGGCCGTCGCCACGCGGCTGAACACGCCCACGTTCTCGCAGTTGATCGAGAGCCGCGACGCCCAGTTCGGGGCGCTGGCGGGCGTCGCCTTCGCTGAGGGCCTGGTCGTGAAAGAACCGGTCCTGCGCCCGCACCTGTTCAAGAACTGGGCACTGGAGCGACCGTGAAGATTGCGATGATCTGTTACGCGTCAGTGGGCGGCAGCGGCATCGTCGCCACCGAACTGGCGAAGTGCCTCGCGAAGCGCGGCCACGAGATCCACGTGGTGAGCCGCGAGCAGCCGTTCCGTCTCGGCGACGACCAGCCGGGTGTCATCTTCCACCGCGTCGTGACGCCGTCCTATCCGCTGTTCCGCGAGCCGCAGTACGTGCTCTCGCTCTCGACGAAGATCGTGGAACTGTCGCGCGCCGTCGACCTCGACATCATCCACGCACACTACGCGATTCCGCACGCGGCCGCCGCGTTTCTCGCGCGCCAGGTGCTCGCGGGAACGGGCGACGGACACGCGCCGCGCGTCGTCACCACGCTCCACGGCACCGATATCACGCTCGTCGGCAGCGATCCCTCGTATGCGGAGACGATCGGTTTCTGCATCGACCGATCGGATGGCGTCACCGCCGTGTCGGAGAGTCTGAAGGCCGACACGTATCGCGGCCTGCCGGTGAAGACCGACATCCGCGTCATCCCGAACTTCCTCGACTGCTCGATCCACCGCAGGGTCGATGATCCGGACGTTCGCAAACGAATCGGCGCTCCCGACCACGCCATCATCATGCACGTGTCGAACTTCAGGCCGGTCAAGCGCATCGCTGCCGTAGTCGAGGTCTTCGCGCGGATCCGCCGGTCGGTACCGGCCACGCTCGTGCTCGTCGGCGACGGTCCCGACCTGCCGCACGGCCTCGCGCTCGCACGGGAACTCGGCGTCGCGCAGGATGTGCGGGCAGTTGGAGAGCAGGGCGACGTGCGCGGCTATCTGTCTGCCGCGGATCTGTTCCTGCTGCCGTCCGCCACCGAGAGTTTCGGCCTCGCCGCGCTCGAGGCGATGGCGTGCGACGTGCCGGTCATCGCGTCACGCGTGGGCGGTCTGCCGGAGGTCATCGAGGACGGCGTGAGCGGCTACCTGCGGGATCCGGATGACCTCGACGGGATGGCGTCCTGTGCCGTCGTATTGCTGACAGATCGGAAGGTGCACGACCGAATCGGCCTGGCCGGCCGGAAGGTCGTCCGCGATCGGTACTGCTCGGACCGAATCGTTCCTCACTATGAGGCCTTCTACAGGGAGATCCTGGCTGCGCCGCCGCGCGCGTGACTATTTTGCGAGAGGGGCAAGCCAGATGGCGGAAGGCGGCGTCTAAGGGAATAAGAGCCAAGAAACGCTTCAACCCTCCTCCACAGTTTGGGCCGCCGATGGGAACCGGCGGCCTTTTTTTTGGCCGGCAGATTCGCCGTGTGTTCGCCATTCTCGACACGTAGCACCTCTCTTCACTTCGTGCTACGCTACGATGCGTGCATATTCCGGATGGCTATCTCAGCCCGGCCACGTGCGCCGCGCTCTACGCCGGCGCCGCACCGTTCTGGTACGTAGCGCTCCGCCGCATCAGGTCCGCGCTCCACACACGCCTCGTACCGCTCCTCTCGCTCTTCGCCGCGTTCTCGTTCGTCGTGATGATGTTCAACATCCCGCTGCCCGGGGGATCGACCGGCCACGCGGTCGGTGTGGCGCTTGCCGCCATCGTGCTCGGCCCGTCCGGCTCGATCCTCGCGGTGTCGATCGCGCTGGCCATCCAGGCCTTCTTCTTTGGCGACGGCGGCATCACGGCGCTCGGCGCGAACTCCCTGAACATGGGCGTCGTTGGATCGCTCGTGGCGTTCGGCGTCTACCGGCTGATCGCCGGCCGTTCGGCGCTGACCTCGCGGCGCAGGTTCGTCGCCGCGGGACTGGCCGGGTACGCGGCAGTGAATGCAGCCGCCTTTTTCACGGCGGTTGAGTTCGGCATTCAGCCGATGCTCTACCAGGACGCCAGTGGCGCTCCCCTCTACTGCCCGTACCCGCTCAGCATCGCCGTTCCTGCGATGATGATCGGCCACATGACGGTGGCAGGTCTCGCGGAAATGGTGCTCACGGCCGGCGTCGTGGCCTACCTGCAACGCTCCGACGTCGGGCTGCTGCGACGAACGGCCGGCCCCGCTGGCGATGACGACTCCGCGCCGTTGCCGGAACGCGCCACGCTACGGCCGTTGTGGATTGCGCTGGGCGTGCTCCTCGTGCTGACGCCGCTTGGCGTACTGGCGGCCGGTTCCGCCTGGGGTGAATGGGCGCCGTCCGCTTTTGGAGATCCTGCGTCGCGACAGGCCATCGCCGCCGCCTCACTCGATCGGCAGCCGCCCGCACGAGCCCCGCGCGGGCTCGACCGGCTGTCGACGGTCTGGACGGCACCGTTCCCCGACTACGCGCCGCGCTTCCTTCGCAGCGCGACGATTGGCTACCTGCTCTCGGCCATGTTTGGCGTCGGCCTCGTCATCCTGGCGGTCACGGCTGTCGCGTGGATGGCCGGCGGGCGAAAGCCTCCCGACGCGGTCGAGACGGCAGGAACATGAGCCGCCTGACGAAGCGTCGCCCCCGCGGGTATCTCGAGCGGACGCTCGATGTCCTGCACGGCGCGATCGATCGCACGCTGGCCGCCGAACTCACCGTGTCCCGACGCGGCCTGCTGCAGCGCCTCGATCCTCGCGTCAAGGTCGTCGGCCTCCTCTCGCTCATCGCCGCAGTCGCCCTCGCCCGGAATGCGCCGACGATGGCCGCCATGCTCGGGCTGGCGACCATCCTCGCGGCGCTGTCGCGGCTGACCCCGGCGCTGCTGCTCTCGACGGTCTGGATCGGCACCTTCGTTTTCACGGCGGCGCTCGCCGGGCCCGCCATCTTCCTGACGCCGGGGCGCGTCACCCTGCGCCTGCCGCTCCTCGGGTGGCCCGTCACCGCACAGGGACTGACGACCGCGCTCTACCTGATCCTCCGAGTCGAGGCCGCCGCCACGTTCGGCTTCCTGCTGGTGTTCACGACACCGTGGGCGCACGTCCTGAAGGCTCTCCGCGCGCTGCGCGTGCCTGTCGTGGTCGTCGTCGTGCTCGGGATGACGTATCGCTACGTGCTGCTGCTGCTCGAATCGGCGAGCGAGATGTTCGAGGCGCGTCGCAGTCGAACGGTGGGATCGCTGGCCGGCACAGACCGCCGCCGTCTGGCTGCGGCCAGCGTGGGCGTCCTGCTGTCGAAGGCGCTGCACCTGAGCGGCGAAGTCTTCCTGGCGATGCAGGCGCGCGGGTTTCGTGGTGAGGTCTACCTGCTGGACGAGTTTCGGATGACGGCCCTCGACTGGACGGCCCTCGGGTCGTTGGTTGTCACCGCAGCCGTTGCGATCTGGGTGGGACGATGAACGTGTTCGACGTGGCGGATGTGACGTACCGCTATCAGCGGCAGGTCGCGCTCGACGCGCTCTCGATGTCGGTGGTCGAAGGCACCCGCGTCGGCCTCGTCGGGTCGAACGGATCCGGGAAGTCCACGCTGCTTCGGCTGTTGGACGGCCTCTATTTCCCGGAGACGGGGGAGGTCCGCTTCTGTGGTGAGCCGCTCACAGAGGCGCGCTTCGGCGATGACGACCTCGCGTTTGCGTTCCGCAGGCGCGTCGGCCTGGTCTTTCAGAACCCGGACGCACAGCTGTTCAATCCAACGGTGTTCGACGAGGTCGCGTTCGGTCCGCTGCAACTGCGCTGGCCGCCGGGCGAGGTGCGGACCCGCGTGGCCGAGGCGATGGAGCGGATGCGGATCGCCGACCTCAAGAACCGCACTCCACAGCGTCTGTCGGGAGGCGAGAAGAAGCGGGTCGCCATCGCCAGCGTGCTGGCGATGGACCCTGACGTCCTGCTGCTGGACGAGCCGACGGCGGCGCTCGACCCCCGGAGCCAGAGCCAGATCATCGACCTGCTCGTCGGTTGGGCAGGCACGGGGAAGACCGTCATCACGGCGACGCACGACCTCGGCATTCTCGAGGACATTGCGGATCGCTGCTGCGTGCTCGACAGGGGCCGACTGGTGGCGGACCGCTCGCCGGCCGCCCTGCTCGCGGACGAAGACCTGCTCGGCCGGACGAACCTGATTCATGCCCATCGACACCATCACGGCGCCGCGCACGAGCATTCGCACCCGCACGTGCACAGGCGGTAAGGTGCCAAGCGCAAAGTGCTATGTGCTGAGGGCCCCCTTCTCACTTGTCGCTGCTCGTTGTACGCCCCTGGCTCCTGCCCCTGACCTCTGATCCCTGACCCCTAATCCTCAATCCCTAATAGATCATGTCCCCCGTCAGGAACGCCTTCGTGCGCGGATCGGCGGGATGGTCGATCAAGTCGGCTGTGGGCCCGGATTCCACGATCTGGCCGTCGAGCAGAAGTGCGGCGCGGGTCGTCAGCCGGCGCGCCTGGAAGATCTGGTGCGTGGCCAGGACGATCGTCACGCCCCTTGCCTGCTGTTCGCGGACGAGGTCCTCTACGAGACGGACGTTCCGCGGGTCGAGATTCGCTGTGGGCTCGTCGAGGAGGAGGATCTCGGGGCTGAAGGCCAGCGCCCGGCCAAGCGCGACGCGCTGGACCTCCCCGCCAGAGAGGGTGCGCGCCGGTTCGTCGGCGAGCGGCGTGAGACCGAGCGCGTCGAGCAACTGCGCCACGCGCGCTTGGTGATCGTCCCGTCCACGCAGGCGGATGCCGTAGGCGATGTTCGCGCGAACCGAACGGTCGAGCACGATGGGACGCTGGAACACCGTGGTCACGCGCCGGCGCAGCTCGAGCGGCGCTGACGGCGCCACGGCCTCGCCATGGAAGCGCAGCGCGCCGTCTGTCGGGCATTCCAGGAACTGGAGCAGACGCAGCAACGTGCTCTTCCCCGCTCCGCTCGGGCCGATGATCGCCAGCGTCTCCCCGCGGCGGATCTCGAACTCGCCAATGTCGAGTACCACGCGGTCACCATAGCGGTGGCGGATCGAATCGAGGCGATAGACGATGTTGGGGGACATCACGAGTCGCGGAACCGGCCCTGGAGCCGGAGAAGGAGGATATTGGCCGCGAAGGCCACGGCAATCAGGGTGATGCCGAGCGCCATCGCCATCGCGAAGTCGCCCTGCCGTGTGTAGAGCACGATGGCGGTCGTCAGCACGCGCGTCTGTCCGTCGATGTTTCCGCCGACGAGCATCACCGCCCCGACCTCGGAGATGATCCCGCCGAACGCCGCCACGATCGCCGCCGTCACGCCCACGCGAGCCTCGCGCACGACCGTCCACGCGGTCTGGCTGCGCGACGCGCCGAGGGCCGTGACCTGCACGCGCACGGCCCGGTCCACCCCGGCGACGGCGCTCATCGTGAGTCCGGCCACCAGCGGAAACGCGATGACCGTCTGCGCCACGATCATGGCCGCCGGCGTGAACAGCCATCCAAGCGCACCGAACGGTCCGCTGCGGGACAGCGCGATGTAGACGAACAGGCCGACGACGACGGGCGGCAAGCCCATACCCGTGTAGAGCGCCAGCGTCACGACCCGCTGCCCGCGGAACCGGACGAGGCCGAGCAGCGCACCAATCGGGACGCCGGTGAGCGTCGCAACGAGCAGCGCCGCGCCGGTCACGCGGAGCGTGAGCGCTATGATCTGCAGCAGTTCGGGACGCTGGAATTCGGTGAGCACGCTCATGCTACCGTCCCGGCGGGACGACTTCGATCGTCCTCACCCAGTGCGAGTAGCGTCCGGCGAACTGGTCGGGACCGACGACGAGTTGCAGCAACCCCTCACGTCCACCCATGAGCCGGCCGTCCCGCTCATAGGCGAGCAGCACGACTTCCCGACCGACGGGTGCCTTGTAGCCGTCCCCCTTCGCCGACCGTGACGGCTTCGACAGCCAGCCGACCAGCGCCTCGACGTCGACGCGACTCAGTTGCGCGTCCGTGTACCCGTTGAGCCCGCCGTGCGCCTCGCGACCGGTCCTGAGGATGGTGACCATCCGTTCGACGGGCCACGTCCGACCCGCCAGAGAAGGCGCCGGCCTCTTGCCGGCGGGCGCCGACCCTTCGCCTTCCACGCCATGGCATTCGTTGCAGCCCTTCACGTTGTAGAGCGCGGCACCGCGCGGCACCGACGCAAACAGTTCCGCCCACCAGATCGTCGCCGTCCATCCATCGCTGCTCGTCACGACGATGCGGTCGTTGGCGTGCCTGGTGTCCGCCACGCCGGAGTCGGCGGCCAGGAGGAGGTCCTTCAGCGCCACACCCGTCCAGGTGCGCGGCGCAATCGGGCCGATCTTCACACCGGTCACGTCGTAGTTCGCGAGCGTCGCCTTCGGCATCGTGCGCAGTTCGGCTAGCGGAAACGTACGGGACCTCGCACCCACCTTGACCGTCACGTCTCGGGTGGTCTTCGTCTCGTCCGAGTCCGGGTAGAAGAGCGGCTGGCCGAAGCGCTTCACTCCGAACTCACCGATCGCGCGCTGCGTCTCGGCGGACAACAGCCAATCGACGAACTGTGTCGCAAGGGCGAACTGCACGCCAGGGTGCGTGTCCGGGCTGACGGCCATCACGCCGTACGGGTTGCGGAGGCTGGCGTCGCGATTCTCGGCCAGTGTCCTGCCGCCCACGAGCACGCGCAGGCCCTGCAGTTTGTCGCGCATCGACAGCCAGGTGCCGCGATCGGTGAGCGTGTACGCCTTCTGCTCGCGCGCGACCATCAGCGTCTCGCCCATGCCTTGTCCCAGCGACCGGTACCACGGGCCCGACGGTGAAATCTTCGCGCCGGCCCAGACGCCGAGTTCAGCCGTGTGCGTGCCCGACTTGTCGCCGCGGCTGACAAATGGCGCCTGCGCACGAGCGATTGCCGTCAACGCCTCGCGCGCCTGCGCCAGCGTCCCGATCTTCGCCGGATCGTCGACGGGTCCGACGATGACGAAGTCGTTGTACATCACGTCGTGGCGGTCCCTGGCGTGACGCTCGGCCACGAACTGCTCCTCGGCCTTCCGGCCGTGTACGAGCACGACGTCGGCATCGCCTCTGCGGCCAATCTCGAGCGCCTGGCCTGTGCCGACAGCGATGACGTCCACGCGGCAGCCGCAGATCTTCTCGAACGTGGGGAGAATCGCCTGCAGCAAGCCCGAGTCGGCGGTGCTGGTTGTCGTCGCGAGGCGCAGCACATCTGGAGCCGGTGCGGCGTGGCCGGCGACTGCGCCACCGACGAGCGCCGCGACGAGCGATGTGAGGACGAGGCACGAGAGCCGGATGCGAGTCATGAGCGTTGGCCAGAATCAGGATGCTGAGTGCGCGCCGAGCCGGACCGGCGGGCCGAGAGTGCAACAGGGCTTTGTACCGAGCGGCGGGCAGTTCTGTCAAAGTGGATACGTCAGAACGATCGATTCTCAGCGGTTTTTGTCGATTCTCTCTTCCCCTTCCTCCTTCATCCTTCCTCCTTCATCCTTCCTCCTTCCTCCTTCCTCCTTCCTCCTTCATCCTTCATCCTTCATCCTTTCTTCTTCCCTCTTCCTCCTTCCTCCTTCATCCTTCCTCCTTCATCCTTCATCCTTTCTTCTTCCCCCCTTCCTCCTTCATCCTCCGCTGGTTTTGGAGTAGGATCCCGGCTGTTCCACACTGCCAACATGGAGTGTCCCATGCGCCTTCGCTCGGTTCTCGTTGCAGCGTCGCTCGTTGGCGTCAGCGGTCTGGCACTTGGTGTTGTCGAGGGGCAGGCGCCGGCCAGCGTCTTGCTGAGGCCAGCGCGCGTTTTCGATGGGAGCGGCGGGCCCGCGCACGACGGATGGGTCGTGTTGGTGACTGGCAGGAAGATCGCTGTTGCAGGGCCCGCGGCCAACGTCCAGATGCCGGCCGGCTCGACGGTCATCGATCTGCCCGGCGCCACGCTGCTGCCGGGCCTCATCGATGCGCACTCGCACATCTTCCTGCACCCCTACAGCGAAACGCTCTGGAACGACCAGGTGCTCAAGGAACCGATCGCGTACCGGACGATCGCGGCGGCTATCCATTGCGAGCGAACGCTGAAAGCCGGGTTCACGACCTTGCGCGATCTCGGCACCGAGGGCGCGGGGTACGCGGACATCTCGGTCCAACGCGCGATAGACGAGGGCCGCATCCCGGGGCCCCGCCTCTTCGTCGCGACGCTCGCCATCGTGGCCACGTCCAGCTACGGGCCGGGGCCGCGCGGCTTTGCGCCCGACCTGATCCTGCCGAAGGGCGCGCAGGAAGCGAGCGGCACCGCGGAGATTCTGCGGGCGGTTCGCGATCAGGTCGGGCACGGCGCCAACTGGGTGAAGGTCTACGCGGACTACGGTCGCGGTCCCAATGGCACGCCAGCGCCCACGTTCTCGCTCGACGAGTTGAAGGTGCTGGTGGACGAGGCACACAGCGCCGGCCGCCCGGTTGCCGCGCACGCGACGACCGCCGAAGGGATGCGGCGGGCGGTCCTGGCCGGCGTGCAGACGATCGAGCACGGCTACGGCGGCACCGAGGAGGTGTTCCGGCTGATGCAGGAGCGAGGCGTCGCCTGGTTCCCCACGCTCGCCACGGAAGAGGCCTACTCTCAGTATTTCCAGGGCTACAAGCCGGGCGTGACGCCGCCGACGGCCGACATGGAGCGTGTCAGCCAGGCCTTCCGCATCGCGTTGAAGCTGGGCGTCATCATCGGCCTGGGCAGCGATGTCGGTGTGTTCGCCCACGGCGAGAACTACCGCGAACTGGAGTGGATGGTCCGGGACGGCATGACGCCGGCACAGGCGCTTCGCGCGGCCACGGCCGTGAACGCCAAGGTCCTCGGAAAGGGCGAGGAGTTCGGCCGGATCGCGCCGGGCCTGCTCGCCGACCTCGTCGCCGTGGCAGGCGATCCCACGCGAGACATCTCGGCCACGCGAAATGTGCGCATGGTGATGAAGGACGGGGCAGTGGTGCATAATGTCGGGCAGCCTGGAGCGCGATGATGACTTCCCAAGAAGAAACCGTTGTGCTGTGGTCGCTTCGCGGGCACGGCCGCGACGTGCGCTGCCTCCGCCAGCGGACACGCGTCGGACTCGAACTGCGCGTGCTCTGGGGCGATGAACTGTTCCTGACGGAGACCTTCAAGGATTCCGAGCGCCTCATGACCCGCGCGGACGAGTTCCGATCGACGCTGGAAGCGCGGGGGTGGCGGCGGATGGTGGGAGAGGAATCGGCCCCGCCATCACCCGGCGCCTGGTTGTCCGATGGCCCGCTCGGCGTCGAGCCTGAAGAAGACGCGGAACTTCCCCCAGTCTCCGACCACTACTATTCCTCGCCGGACGCGGGCCGGCGGCCGACTGTGCTCATCGTGGACGACGAGACGACCGTGCGGTCGTTCCTGCGGAGCTATCTGGAAGAGGCGGACTACGCCGTCTGCGAGGCGGGCGACGTGGACAGCGCGTTGAGCGCGCTCGACGACACGCCGGTGGACGCGGTCGTCCTCGATGTGCGGATGCCGGATCCCATGGGGTGGGGCCGCACGGGCCTGGAGGTCCTGGCGTTCATCCGCCTGCACGCCGCGTTTGCCGCGTTGCCCGTGCTCGTGCTGACGGGACACGCTCTCGAGATCGAGGAGCAGGACTTGATCCGGCGTCACCGCGCGCACCTCTTCCTCAAACCCGACGGCTATCGAACGCTGCTGCTCAGGCTGGATCAGCTGACGGGCCGGCGCGAAATCAATCGGCACTGACCGCGGGCCGGGGCTTCGCGGCTGGCGGCTCCGGGCTGCAGATCCCTGGCTCCTGGCTCCTGGCTCCTGACTCCTGACTCTTGACTCTTGATTTCATTGGAGACGACGATGACCGATCGACGGGACTTCTTCAAGACTTCCGCACTCGTGGCGGCGTCGGTGATGGCACCTGGCGGTGCCCGCTGGGCGGAGGCCCAGGCCGCGGCACCAGCGGGCGGGCGGGCGTCCGGCAGGATGACGCTCACGTACAAGCCCTTCACCGCGCAGCTTCGTCACGTCTTCACGATTGCCTTGTCCTCGCGCAGCACCACGCCGGGCATGCTCACCGAGATTGCCTACAACGGTGTCGTCGGGTACGGCGAATCGTCCATGCCACCGTATCTCGGGGAAACACAGGAGAGCTGCGCGGCATTCCTGGCAAAGGTCAATCTCTCGAAGTACCCGAATCCCTTCGAACTCGAGACGATCCTCGCAGACATCGACGCGATTGCGCCCGGCAATTCGGCCGCCAAGGCGGCGGTCGACATCGCCCTGCACGATCTCGTCGGTCGGCTGATGAACCAGCCCTGGTACAACATCTGGGGATTCAATCAGGCGCAGACTCCGTTTACGAGCTTCACCATCGGCATCGACACGCCCGACGTCGTGCGCAAGAAGGTGCAGGAGGCCGCCGAGTTCAAGGTGCTCAAGGTGAAGCTCGGGCGGGACAACGACCACGAGATGATCGAGACCATCCGATCGGTCACGAACAAACCGTTGACCGCGGATGCGAACCAAGGCTGGAAGGACCGCCAGAAGGCGCTCGACGAGGTCGCCTGGTTGAAGGAGCGGAATACCCTGTTTGTCGAGCAGCCCTTCCCCAAGGAGGCTCCGCTCGAGGACTTCGCGTGGCTGACCGAGCGAAGTCCGCTGCCGATCATCGCCGATGAGTCGTGCCAGCGGCTCGCGGATGTCAAGAAGCTGCATGGAGCCGTCTCGGGCATCAACATCAAGCTGATGAAGTCGACCGGCATGCGGGAAGCGCACAAGATGATCGTCCTGGCGCGCGCCCTCAAGATGAAGGTGATGTTGGGGTGCATGACGGAAACCTCGTGCGCCATCTCCGCGGCGTCGCATCTCTCGCCGATGGTCGATTGGGCCGACCTCGACGGCGCGCTGCTCATCAGCAACGATCCGTTCAAGGGCACGACGGTCGTGGATGGGAAGGTCACCCTGGGCCCGGTTCCTGGCGTTGGGGTGACCAAGCTGTAGACCCTGGTGGCCGCGGGCACGGAGGCCCGCGACCATTGGATCTTGCACGGTGGTGGCGGGCTTTCCGCCCGCCGACCACGTCTCGTGCGTTGCCGGCCAGGCGAGCCGGTGCTAAAATCAGAGGTTCCAGTCGTTACGGTGGGTATAGCTCAGTGGCAGAGCGCCGGACTGTGGCTCCGGAAGTCGCGGGTTCGAACCCCGTTACCCACCCCAACTTCCTCGCAACAAAATGAAGCGTTTGGCAAGTTTGCCAAAGTTATGGACTTTGGTCATGGACTTGACGCGCTTCAGTTTTCTAGGAAAACCGCCCGTTGCGTTCTCGGTCGCTGGCCGTCACAGGCACGCTCCCGACGCCCGCCTTGGCCTACTTCGGCGTCGAGTTCGATGCCGAGAGGTGTCTGCTTTCCGCGCCAGACTCTTGTTCGATGACGCGGAAAGACGATACGACGTGGTTCACCGACCATCCCAAGTGGCTGGCCCACTGGACAGGCGCAATCTTGCGATGAATGTTGATTGCGAAACGTCCGGCCAACTATGGGAGAGTAGAATACGGCCGATGGCAGGTACGAACAGCATACGTACGGTCGCTTCGGCTTGGTCTCGATTCACAATCAACGGGCTCGCGGTCGCTCCGAATGTTGTCGGGGCGTGTCACCGCCTGACGGTTCGGAACACGGCCGTGGAGATTCGGTTGCCGAACCTTCCACCGGATAAGCCTCGTCAAGTCGAGGTGTGGGAAAACGAACGAATCGTCTGTACGGCATGGCAACGTGGGACGCCTCTCTATATTCAGGTCTGTGCCGTCGATGTGGTCGTCCATGCGGCGCAGAGCGTTCAGATTCCGCCGCTGGCGCTCCAGTCCGTCAATACGACTCTGTTTGACCAGAAGGCGCGTCACCGATTAGACAACATCGTCGCTGGTGCGCAGCAGGTGGCGACGGATGCAGTTGACTGGTGGTTGCGGACGCTTCGCTGGAAGACTCTCAACGGGAGCATTGGCCAGAGAGAAGTTGCGGGGGCGGACAGCGGATGGGGAACGTACCTCATGGATGCTCACACCGAGGCACGGTTCTACACGCCCGCTTGCGTAATCAACTTACCCGCTGACAATCCGGTGACCAAGCGCCAGTGGAACCGGGCCGGACGGTCACTGGCGAAAGCAGAAGTCGCACCCGTATGGTTCGACTTCATGTTCGACGGCGAACATAGGATCAAGTCCGGAGACCTGCACGGTGGCATTCTCTGCCTGGCGATAGCCTCGGAAACGGTCATCAGGGCCCTGATGACAAGGCATCTAAGACTCCCGACTAACCAGCACTTCCGGTCGATGACGGATTTTCTGAACATCCGGCAGATTTTGGACAAATGGCATCATCTCGGGTATTGGGACGCACAGTGGCAAGCGGCTATAGACCTGCCCACACTGAAGAGCCTGTTTGAACTCCGGAACGCGGTAGCGCATCGCGGGACGACGCGCTTGGACGCTGCCGCGTGCCGCGACATCGCGAAAGTAGTCCGGACGTTTGTTGCTAAAGCCGCGCCAGCAGCGGACAAACTGTCCGGCTGAGTTCCGGCCATTGGAAACGGTGGTCAGAGACTACCGCCAGTCGAACTGATTCAGAAGCGCATCACGTTCGGCCGCGATTTCCGCCAGTCGTGCCTTCGCCCCGAGCCGCGCCAGAGCCTTGATGTCAACCTCGGTCATCGTCATCTCCCTGTTCGCCAGCGACCCGAACGTCCACGATGTCACCGGGCAGTTGCTGGTGGTTGTCCTTGCCGCATTTCGGACAGTCGAACCGGTAGAAGTTCATCTGCGCGAACCCCGGTGTGTGGGCGCAATCCACCTCAAGCGGTTCGCGGCAATGCCCGCACGCGAACGGAACGACGACAGCCCGGCCCGTCTTCGACGGCGGCTCGGCCACCGGCCCGTCGAGAACCGACGCGACGTGAAGCAAGAGCGTGTCGGACGTGCCCGCTGGCGCTTCGGGTCGTACCGCGTACCAGTGGTCACCCTCAAGTTGCACCCGCAACCGCCACTGCTTGGGCGGCGCGGGCAGGTCGGACAGCTTGAGCCGGATGCGCTCGATAACCTGCTTGTCGTCAATCTGAACGGTCCTCAATCCTGAGATGGCGCCATCCGCCAGTTCGCGAGCATCGATGTAGGTGTCCTCGTCCTTGTTCCGTGTGCGGAGGTTCTTCGTCAGGTCAAGGCTGATGTCGAACGGGTCACCGGGACGAGCCATGAAGTCCTCAGCGAACAGCGTGGTCGCGTCGGTGAAGTCGTAGGACGCATAGACGATGGTCGAAGTCTTCTTGAGGTTTCGCCACATGGTACCCTCTCGCTGTCAGCGGTCTGCTGCCCTAACCCGCTGCCTCGTGGTCCGGTGGAGCACCGTGCATCCGTTCCACGATGCGCAACGTCAGGCACCGATAGGCTTGCTGCGACCGGTACTCGGGTTCGACCACGAACCAGTGCGGCTCTACGAGTTCAACGAGCAACCGCCACGACGTGGGGTCTTCTTCCATGTTCGCCATCACGTCGTTCAGCCGTTCCAAGACCTGCTTGTCGTCAATCTCGACGCTCGACAACCGCTGAATCGCGCCATCGGCCAGACGTTTGGCATCGATGTAGCTGCCGCCCGATTTGCTGCGGGTTCGAAGATTCCTGCTCAGGTCCAAGGCGATGTCCAAAGTCGCGTTGGTGCGGACGCGGACATCTTCCGCAGAGAGTTTGCGGCTGAAATCGTGGCCATAGGTGACGCGTGGCAGGTGGACTGCCGTCTTTCTCAGGGTCTCCTACATGGTGCCGTTCCCTCCTGCTCGGCCCGGCGTTCGGTTCTGCGTCACCGTTACCGCCGAACGCATCGGGCAGAGCTTACCCGAAAACTGGTACACTGCGCGACCGATGCAGGTCACCTCAATCCGAGTGGGCAAACGCTTCCGTGACGTTGGCGACGTGTCGAGTCTCGCGGAATCGATTTTCCGGTGCGGTTTGCTGCACCCGATTATCTGCGATGCGAATTTGCGGTTGGTGGCCGGCGCGAGAAGATTGGCGGCGGTCAAGGCGCTCGGCTGGACTGAGGTTCCAGTCCGTGTGGTGAACGGTTTGACGGATGCCGCCGCCGCCATCCGCGCAGAACGCGCCATCGCCCGTGCCCTTGAACCGCTTGAAGCCGCTGAAGCCAAGGCGCGCCAGAAGCACGGTGGACGGCCGAAGAACGGCAGCACGAAAAGGTCTGGAAGATTGCCAGACCATTCCATCGGCACCACTCGTGACCGAGTTGGGAGAGCGGTCGGAGTCTCGGGCAAGACCTTGGCGATGGCAACAGCGGTTGTCGAAGCGGCCGAACGCGAGCCGTTGAAATACGCCGGTCTGCTGCGTCAGATGGATTCCACGGGCAACATGTCAGGCTCATTCCTGAGATTGCGCAAACGCCAAGCGGCCGAGCGTCTTGCCGCGCAGCCACCTCCGCCACCCACCGGCCCGTTCGATGTCATCGTCGTTGACCCCGGATGGCCGTACCCCATCCGTGACGGCGACGTGACCCAACGGGGCAACACGCATTAGCCACCATGCTGCCGTGCTCGTGAACCACACCGGTACTGTGCTGTCAGCCGACGCGTTCTCGGAATTGAAACGAACTTGAAACCTTGCACCACAAACGACCTCGGGCCGCCCCAGGTCACCCCAGCAAGCGGCCCGACATCACCAGTGGATCCGAGACCACCACTCACCGCTTCGACGTCTTCCCGCGGCTGTGGCTCCGGAAGTCGCGGGTTCGAACCCCGTTACCCACCCCAATTTCCTCGCAACTCTCGGCGCTCGCATTCGCACCTGGCACTGCGCACCTTGCACCTGCCCCCGGCACTTGGCACGTGGCACTCAGCACCCGGCACTTTTCACTCTGTTAGTTGTTCCCCGCCCCAGCCGCGATCCACTGCCGGATCAGGGCAACCTGGGCGTCGCTCAGGTACGGCGGACCATTTCGCGGCATCCGTAGACCGACGATGCCGGCCGCACCCTCGAGCTTCTGAACCAGGTAGCTGTTGTTCGGGTCTCCAGGTATCACCCGGATCGCCCCGGGCTTGCCGCTGCTGGCGACGTTCACGAGGCCCGCATACGCAACGCTCGACTTCAGGTTCAGGCCACCGGCCGGCGTCCGCCCGTCGTCGGTGTGGCAGCCCACGCACGCCGGTGTGAAGACCTGACTCGAGACTTGGCTGAACGTCGCGGTCGGCGTCGATGGGGACGGGTTGGTCGGCGTCGTGGGAGACGACGTCCCGCCGCCGGAATTGCTGCTGCACCCGATCGCCACGAGCGCCACGCACACGCCGACACCCGCTGTCACTGCACGCATCACCATCTGAATCCGCATTGCTGCCTCCGCTGTTGATCCGATTCAAGGGTGAGCCGCCTTGGGTTCGCCAGGGCGGCCTGAAGTCAACCACCGTGTCAGTAGAACTTGCGCGAGATATTGAACCCGAGGTACCAGTTGGTGCGGCCGCTGGCCGCTCCGCGTGCGATGTTCGCCGGCGTCGAGGCGAACCCGTTGGACACGTTCAACTGGAAAACGTGGCCACCCACCTGCTTCTCCAGGCCGAACGACGCCAGTGTCTTGCCGGGCGCGTAGACGAAGACGCCCTGGGCCGGCGTCGCGACGCCGCCTTTGAAGCCCGACAGACGCGGCGATACCTCGGCGAGGACGAATGTGCCGCGACGCAACCGCACCCGGGCACCGATGCCGAGGAACAGAGTCTGGTCGGTGTCGCCCAGGCCCGGCGACCCGGGATTGGTGTTGCCGACCCACGTCGGCTGAACGTAGACGGCCGCCACGTTCCGAATCGTGGTGCCGAGGACAACGCCAATCGACGGCGACTTCTCGTTCTTGAAGTTGTTGGTGCCCTCGACAGCGCCGATGACCGACAGCGATAGCGGCAGGGTGTCGCCGGCCTGCAGCACGCTGTAGGAACCGAAGAAGTCGATCGTCTTGTCACTCGTGCGATAGATTCCGATCTGCGCCCCGCGGGCCGGTGCAAACCTGAACTCGAGGCCGATCTGCGCCCCCGCGTCGAGTCCGAACAGATCCCCCGCGGAGCCGCCGAAATCGCCCTGGTTGAGGGACCGAGTGAAGCGGTGCGTCACGCGAAACGCGCTCTTGAACCGCGGCAGCCTGAGCGTCGTCGCCAGGTTCACGGTCGTGAAATCTGGCTCGAGGGGCGACGGCGACATGTCGTCGTCGCCGGTGACCCGAGAACCTGTCGATGTCGACGGCGACTGCGAGGACGTGGCCGGCGGTTCGAGGGCCGACACTGCGGTCGTGGCTGGCGACGCTGGCAACGGAGGGTCGGCCTGCACGCTCGACGCGCCCAGGAACAGGCCGAGCACGGCGAACATCGCGACCGGCCATCCACGGAATCGAGTGAGTCGTTTCTGTCGCACGGAGTACTCCTCGTGAATCTGGATTGGACCGCGCCTACCGCGAGCCGGCCCCGGCGGCCGACGCCGGGTTGACGACCAGCAGGGCGGTCATTTGCTTGTGGCCGCGCCCGCAGTACTCCGAGCACGTGATGGGGAAGGTGCCGGCCAGGTCGGCCACGAACTCGATCGTCACGGGCTTGCCTCCCTTTGGCACCTCGACATCCTGTTTCAGCTTCTTGATGGCGAGACCGTGGGTGCCGTCCGCGGAGTGCACGACGAGGCGCACGACATCGCCCTGATTGACTTCGATCCGGTCTGGCGTGAACTTGAACCGCTCCGCGACGACGGTGATCTCCTTGACGGAACGACCGGCTTGAACGGCCGAGAGATTGACGGCCGCGCCGTCGGCGAGCGACCACGTCATGAGCAAGATGCCCGTCAGTCCGGCCACGATCTCGAGGTATCGCATGGAGCTTCTCCCGGTAACAGGTGCCACACGGCATGGAATCGCAAGCGCGATGCCAGGAGGCAATCGGTCTTATGTTGAGGAAAACAGGCCGCGGCGAGCGTGCTACAGGTGGGGTTTACGCGAGCGGTCGCGTCAATTTACGGTCCGCGTAAATCGTCAGTCGATGCGGTACTTTGCGAGGTAGTAGCTCAGGGCGCGCTGGCTGATCCCCATCAACTCCGCGGCGTCCTTCTTGATGCCGAGGGCGGCATCGAGCGCACGCCGGACGCTCTCGCGCTCGGCCCATTCGACGTTGGAGCGGAGTTCGAGCGACGGCAAGGGCGACGAATGCGTCCGCGGCGCCCCGATTGCGGAGATCGCGTGCGCGGTGATCACGGGCCCGGTGGAGAGGACGACGGCCCGTTCGATCGTGTTCTCCAGCTCGCGGACATTGCCCGGCCAGTCGTAGTCCTGCAGCGTCTTCATCACGCCGTCCTCGATCCGGTCCACGCGCTTGCCGGTCAGCTTCTGGTGCTTGCGCACGAAGTGCTCGACGAGCAGCGGGATGTCCTCGCGGCGCTCGCGCAGCGGGGGAATCTCGAGCGGAATCACGTGGAGGCGGTAGTACAGGTCTTCCAGGAACTTGCCGTCGCTCACCATCTGCCGAAGATCGCGGTTCGTCGCCGCGATGACGCGCACGTCGACGTGCTGCGTCCGCTCGGCCCCCAGGGGCTCGAACTCCCGCTCCTGCAGGACGCGCAGCAGCTTCGACTGCAGCGCAGGGCTCATCGTCCCGATCTCGTCGAGGAAGATCGAACCGCCGTCAGCCAAAGCGAACTTGCCCCGCTTGTTGTTCGTGGCGCCCGTGAACGCCCCGCGCACGTGGCCGAACAGCTCCGACTCGAGCAGCGACTCCGGGATCGCCGCGCAGTTCACCTTGATGAGCGGCTTGTCGCGCTGGGCGCTCCGGAAGTGGATGGCCCGCGCCACCATCTCCTTGCCCGTGCCGGTCTCGCCGGTGATCAGGACGGTGCTCTTCGTCTCGGCCACCAGTTCGAGCGTCCGCAACACCTCCTGCACGGCCCGGCTGCGACCCACGATGCCATAGTTGTTGAACTCCTCGTCGCGTTCGCTCATCAGGTAGCGGTTTTGGACGCGAAGTTGCTGGAGTTCCAGCGCTCGGCCGACCGTGACGAGCAGTTCATCGATCTCGAAGGGTTTCTGCAGGTAGTCGAGCGCGCCGAGTTTCATCGCCTCGATGGCGCTCTCGATCGTCGCGTGAGCGGTCATCAACAGGATCTGCGGACGGTCGGCCTCCTGGGTGGACGATACCAGCGACCGAATGACCTCGAGGCCGGTCATCCCGGGCATGACGTTGTCGATGACGAGGAGGTCGAAGGAGCGCTCGGACAGGAGGCGCTGCGCGCGGCGAGGGTCGGAGATCTCGGTCACCTCGTGCCCTTCGTCGCGCAAGGCGCGGGCGAGCGCCTTGAGGATCTTCTCTTCGTCGTCGACGAGCAGGATCGAACCACGTGTGGGCATAGTGTCAGATCTGGGTGGGCGCCGGCGGCGCGCACGGAAGCTCGATGCGAACAACGGTGCCGGCCTGGGGCTGGCTCGAGATGTCGATCGTGCCCCCCAGGCCCTCGATCACGTGCCTGGCGATGGCCAGGCCAAGGCCAGTGCCGTCCCGCCGCGTGCTGAAGTACGGTTCGAACACGCGCGACAGCACATCCGGCGCGATTCCCACGCCCGAGTCGCGCACCTCGATGGCCGCCCGGCCGTCGGGCACGCCATCCACGTGAATCTCGACGCCGGCCGCACGCTCGCGTCTTCCGCTCTCATCGGGCGAGGCGGCCGCCTCGCGGGCGAGCACCGCCTGCCGGGCGTTGGTCACGAGGTTCACGAGCACGCCGCGCACCCGCTCGGCATCGGTGACGACGGGGAGATGCCCCTCGGCGGGCACGACGGCGACGGTCGGATGGTCCGTCCCCGCCGTCGCGGCCGCGGCCGACTGGACGCACAGTGCGTGGAGGTCGGCCTCGGCGCAGACGAACCGGATGGGCCGCGCGAAGTCGAGGACCTCCGTCACCAGGCGGTTCAGGCGGTCCACTTCCTCACCGATGTCGGACGCGGCCTGCCTGACTTCCTCTTCGTTGCCCGTCTGCCGCCGCAGCGTGCGGACGGCGGCCTTGATGATCATGAGCGGGTTGCGGATCTCATGGGCGATGACGGTGGACAGGCGGCCGAGCGAGGACAACCGCTCCTTCTGCGCCGCGTCGCGCTGGAACGCCGCGATTGAGTCGGTCAGCCTGTTGAACGTGGTCGCGAGCAGGCGTGCGTCCTCGTCGCCCCAGTTGCCGGGCGGCAGATCGATCTTTCGCGTCAGGTCGCCCGTGGCGGCAATCTCACGCATCCCGCTCGTGATCGTCGCCAGCGGTCGGGTGATTGTCCGGGCCACGAGGTAGCTCAGCAAGACGGCGGCGAGCACGGCAAGCACCGCCGTGGCCGCCAGCGCACGATGGATGTCGGCGAGGAAGCGGAGGCGGCGCGTGCGGGATTGCAGTACCAGCATTCGGGGCGACAGCGCCTCGTTCTCGAGGCGCACCCGCTCGGGCGGGTTGGCCTCTGCCCGCATGCGCCGGACCTCGAGAGGCCGTACGAGGCCCGCGTATTCGTCGCCACCGATCGTGACGCGAGATCCGACCGGCGTCCGCAGGAGACCGGACAACGCGAGAAAGGCGGCGGGGGCGAACGTGCCGGCCACCACTCGCCCACCGATGGCGAAGGCGACCTCGGTTTCCGTCGCCCGCTTGAACTGCTCGGCGCGGCGCCGATCGAAGAGAAACCCGAGGCTGACTGTGCCGATGACCTGCGGTTTCACCATCATCGGCACGGTCGCCACTTCGACGACCCCACCCTCATCGGGCCAGTAGGTCACCGTCTCGTGTCCTGCCGCCGCTCGAACCACCGCGGCGTGCTGCGGATCGACGAGCGCCGGCTTCGCGCGCGAGGCGGCCAGTACGCGGCCGGCCGCGTCGGTGACGATGAAGATGTCGGCGTTGACGAGGCGGCGATAATCCTCCGCGAGCGGCTGCACCGTGACCGCGTCGCCGGTGTCGACCGCCGCCTTCAGCTTCGGATCGTCCGCAATCAGTCGAGCCGCCAGGAGAAAACTGTCCGACAGCGTCGCCCGCCACTCCGACACGAGACCGGCCGCATCTTCCAGTTCGCGCTGGAGCCCGGCCTCCGCATCGCGGGTCACGCGATCACTGACGACATAGACGCCGACACCAATCGAGATCACCGCGAGCAGCGCCGTCGCGAGGAAGATCCGATTGGTGAGCGAGGATAGGAATCTCATCGTTCCAGCGCGCCGGGGCTCATCGCAACGTGAAGTCGAGGTCGGCGGTCCCTCCCGCGAGAATTGTCACCTGCTCGGTCCGCTCGGCGATTCCCTCGTACCATGCCGTCACCCGATAGGTCCCGGGCGGAATGCGGTCGATCCGGTACCGGCCATCCTGGTCGGTGACTGCGAAGAAGCGGTGACCGAAGACCAGGATGAACGCATTCATGTGTGAGTGAATCTCGCAGAACACACGGACGAACCCGGCCCGGTCGAACGTGACGGATTTCGACTGGCCGGCCGCATAGCGCCCCAGGTCGAAGCGCCGCGCCTTCGAGAGCGAGAAGACGTTGTGGTACGTGCGATCGTCGTTGGGAAACTCCACCGTGCTGCCGGTCGTGATCGCCAGCAGATGCGGGACGAACGTCTCGCTCGTCTGGTGCATGCGCACGCGCGTCGGCGTCGGGGCCTCGTCGCCGGCCGGCGCCTCCTCGAAGAAGACCACCGCCTGCCGCCTCGTGTCACCGGTCAGCCCGCGCTGGCGTCCGTCGGTGCCGGATCCGGGTGCGGGCATGGACCGGACCGCGGATAACGGGCGCGCGACGGTCACCCGGCCTCGCAGGATTCCCGACGGCACGGACGATGAGCCGGTCGGACCGGCAGCCCTGCCGGCCGGCATCGCCACACCGAGCGCGAGGACGACCCAGAGGTATCGCATCAGAACGTGAGCACCAGTTGCGCCGCAGCCAGGCCGAGCTTCGCCGCCTGCGTCGTATCCCGCCGGTTGTACTGATACACGGCCTTGGCCGTGAGGTTCCGCGTCAGCGCGTATCCCAGGCCCGCCTCGACGCGCCCGACGTTGGCGTCCCATCCGAGCGGCCCGCTGGCCGTCGAGACGTCGCCGAACGCGATGTAGCCCAACCGCACCGCAGCGTAGAGACCCGGCAGGATCTTGTACCGCGCCTCGACGTCGGCCGACGTTGCGACGAGCGGGTCGTCCAGGAACGGCGCCTTGAACGCCGGGAAGCGGCGACGAACCACGAGCACCTCGGCCCTCACGATCCAGTAGCCGAACGAGTACTCCGCGTCCAGGCCGAACGCGGATTCCCGCGGATCGCGGTTGGACGCAGCCGTCGCGACGACGGCACTCAGCCGACGGTCCACGAAGCTTCCGTACGCTCCAGAGGCGCCAACCACCAGGCCGACGATCGGACGCGCTTCGAATCGTCCGGTCAACTCCCAGCCGCCGTGTGCGTCGGAACTGCCTGGGTTGGCGAGGCTGCCGCGCATCACGGTGACCGTCGTGCGGGTGCGAGCGGTGTCGGCGGTCACCTCGACACCCGGACTCCAGCCGGTCGTATTCACCAAGGGCATGCCGGACACGCCGCGCCCCCCGCCGATCGGGTAGTGGGGCGCCCACCCTCGCCCCCGGTTCGCGACGAGATCGGCCGTGGAACTGGGCAAGGCATCGGCTCGCACTCCCGTCGTGTACTGATACCCAAGCGGATAGCCGATGAGCGGGTTGGACGTGCCGTAGCGGCGCTGAAGAAACGCCCCGAATGCCGGCTGCACGAGCCCTGCCGAAACTCCCACCCGGCCCGACGCGAATGGCTCGACGTGCAGGGTGGCGACAACCGGATAAGCGGTCCAGCCGGCCTCGACCACGTCGCCCTCAGCGCGAAACTCGCCGTGGAGCGAAATGCGCGACGAGACGACGAACGTCCCGGCGGCGCCGAGCCGAATGAGGCGCATCATGTCGTGGTCGTAGTCGCCGTAGTTGAAGAACGCCACCTCGTCGTAGGGCCCGAACGCGACCGCCACGTCGCCGCCGACCGTGAGCCGCCCGCCGAGGAACGTCACGGGAGTCGCGGGCAGCACCTGTGCGTTCGACACGGCGGAGGCGGCCAGGCACCACACCGTAGCGAGCGGGACCACGAGAGACAGGCCCCCACGCCCCAGCGATCGCGCCAGCGGTGCCAGCCCGCGCCGGCGCGCGTCGAGCGGGAATTGGTGACGTATGGTGATAGGACCAGTATAGCTGGTCATTCGGATTTCCCGGGATCTCGTCGCGAGTCGCCACCACCGGCCGACGCACCCCCGGTCCGATCACTCCCCATCACCTGCTCGAGTTCGTCTGGCGTCAGCCGCGGCAGCCGGCGAATGAACGACACCATCTTCCACGTGTCGGACGCGCTCAGTTCGCGCTCCCATGCGGGCATGCCGGTATAGCGGATGCCGTTCTGGATCACGAAGAACAACTCGCCGTCGGTCAACTCCTGCGTCTGGGCCTTTCGCATGTCCGGCACCTTCGGATACAGGTTCTGCCCGACCTCGCTTCGGCCGCTCCCGCCCTCGTCGTGGCAGACCGCGCAGTGCTCCTGGAACGCGCGTCCGCCTTCGGTCCACGCCGAGGGATCGCGAGCGACGGGGCTCATCGCACGACTGGCGTTCGACGGCATCGACAGTCGACGGACGTGGCGCGCCATGAAGGCCTCGATGGCGGGAGGGTCGGTTCGCGCGGACAGACCGTTCCGCGTTAAGAGATACCCAACGCCAGCCATCAGGATCGCGAGAATGGCCAGCGTGATGCCGACGTCTCTGAGAAATCGCATGAACCCTCCGTCTCGACGGGGTTCAATTCGCGTTCCACCCAGGCGCCAGCCGTCCAGCAGGGTTTCCGAATGAATCGGAGGCAGGGCCGGGAAGGTCCAGCCGTGAACGTCACGATTGGCGAAGCGGTTTACGTTTTACGTAAGAGGAGGATCGGTCCCGGCCGGGCCCTTCCTCCTTCCTCCTTCATCCTTCCTCCTTCATCCTTTTCTCAGAACGTGTAGCTCCACATCACGTACGGCGTCCAGATGCGCTGAACGTCAACGGACTGCGTGATGAAGCCCCCGCCGAACAGGACCGCGAGCCCCGCGCCAACCGTCAGATCCTTCGTGACAGCGTAGGCACCGAACAGGTCCGGCTCCCAGCCCAGGTCGCGGCTGGTCGCCTTCCGGTTGAGGACGATCCTCGAACCCGACGAGCCGTACCACCCGTCGTTCACCGTCGCCAACAGCATCCGGTTCAGGGCAGCGTTCACCTTCAGTTTCGGTGCCGGCGAGATCTCGAACTTGACGGCGACGTGGTGCAGGTTGCGCCAGCCAACGTTGTCGCCCAACCCCCACTTGCCATGGGTGCTCGCGTAGAGCTGGTCGAAGGTCGTCTTGATCCCATCCTTCGGATCGTGGTCGCCCGATGCGAAGTTGTACTCGAACCCGATTCGCGGCTTCAGCTTCGGAACCCAGCCGGCGACGGCCCACGTCACGCCCTCGTGCGATGCCCACGCGGAGGTGTCGTCCGCCGCGGAATGGCCCCGCTGGATGACGTTCTCAGCCTCCCAGGTCACGGTCTTCGTGGCCGGTCCGCCCAGTCGAACGCCGGCGGTGTACAGCGTCGCATCTCCCTTTCCGCCGAGTTCACCGGTCGCGGTGCTGTTGAACTTCACGACCAGATACGGCTCGACGTACGCGAGCGGCTTCACCCTGTCGAATCTCACCCACGTCCCATAGAAGCGCTCGCCGACTTTCGCGCGCGAGAAGGCATCCGGCGTCACGTCCACAGGCGCCGCTCCGAACAGGTCGATCCTGAACCCCGGGGCCGCCGCCGTCAGACGAACGGCGTCGTAGGTCCGGCCGACGTTGCCCCAGTCGGGACTCGCAATGAGGCGACCATCGCCGAACAGCAGTTCCTGACGGCCGACGCTGGCGCCGAGACGGCGCGCGCCCTTCCTGCCAATCTCGACGTACGCGAGCCTGAGGTCGAAGGTGTTCTCCATGCTCTTGGGCGGAACCGGCGCGAGGTCGTAGCCGCTGACCCGCGAGTCCTGCGCCTGCACGGTTGCCTGCAGCCACGGCGTCGCACGAACGGCGGCGGTCAGGCGAAAGCGGTTGATGAGGTAGCCGTCGTACTCCGCGCCGCGCGTCGCCGGCGGGCGGGTCGCCTCCACGCGGACCCGCTCCTGGATGGACACGGTCAGCCACGACGGCCAGTTGTCGCTGAGGCGCGCAAGACCGACCTTCTCGCCCTTCGTCGGCGGCTTCGCCTGCCCTCCGGCGCGGGCCGGCGCGGGTGCGGCCGCCGGCTCCCCAACCGGTGGGCGTGGCGGCGCCACGGCCTGCTGCGCCGCTGCGGAGGCCGCGAGAGCTGCTGCGAGTAAGACCCCGACCGCGCCAGCCGGTCCCAGTCGTCCCACCATCAGAACCTCCACGCGCCTCTGGTGTTATCTCTGGAGACGCTGCTGATCAATCCAGGTGAGGCACCCGACGATCTGTTCCTGCAGCTGCTTCCGACGATCGGTGAACCGATGGTTGCCCGCGTCGATGAGCACGAGCTTCTTGGGCTCGCGCGCCACCCGTTCGAACGTCCGGTAGTCGGCCTCCGTCACGTATTCGTCCCTGGTCGACTGGATCATGCAGAGCGGCAGCGGAGAGACGGACGGCACGAACTCCTTCGGCGCGAACATCGGCTCGTCGGAGTCCTTCTTCGTGATCCAACTCGTGAAATCGGTCCACCGCCAGCCCAGTTCCGCCGTCGGCGGCAGCCCCATCGTCAGCACGCCGTGGGCCCAGGTGTGGTTGGCCGGGGCCGAACCGGCGAGCACCGCCAGGGCGGCGCCTTCGGACACGCCCGAGAGGATGACGGGCTGGACGAGCAGGTTGCGCGCCCTGAGAAACTGCGCGAGCTGGTTGTAGTCGCCGGGCGGCTCGGCGACGGTCAGCGTCTTGTTGCCCGAGGTGAATGAACCGAGATACTGCCGCATGTTCACGCCGATGACGTGGTACCCGCGCTGCGACAGGTACTCCGACATGTCCACGGCGAGCCCCACCCACCCCACGTCGCCGCTGCCCATGATGATCGTGCCGCGCGGGGTCGCGCCCACAGCCCGGTACACCTCGATCGTGAGCGTCTTGCCGCGCACGACGAAACCGAGATGCTGCTCGGCGGCCGCCAGCGACGACGTCGGGCAGCCGGTCAGGATCACGACCACCAGGAACCAGCCGGACAAAGTCGATCGCAACGTCATAAGAGGTTTCAATGAAGGAAGCCGCCCGCTACTGCCCTGGCGCCGGCTGCGTCTTGCAGATCCACGCCAGCGAACCGGCCATTTGATCGTACATCGCCTCGCGCGCCCCGGCGAAGGCGTGATTACGCGCGTCGATCGCGTAGAACTTGCGCCACTCGGTGTCGGGCCCGAACAGCTGCCGTGCCGCGTCTGCCGCCAGATAGTCGTCGTGCGTCGACTGAATCACGGCGAGGGGCAGCATCCGGAGGCGATCGAGGTACTCGTACGTCTGGAACACCACCAGTTCGCGCGTCGGCATGTCGCTCGGTGACTTGCCCCGCCTCACGCGGTAGTGGCGGACGTATTCCTCTTCCTTCGTCAGCGCCACCACCAGGACCCCGGCGAGCTCCGCATGGAGTTCCTCACGGCCCGCCGCGACCACCGCGAGGCCGGCACCGCGCGACACGCCCACGAGAATCGTTCGGGTCGATTCGGGAAGGCTGAGCGCCTCCTTCGCGAACTCGACGAGCTTCTGGTAGTCCCGGGCCAGCCTGGCCGGCGTCGTCGATCCCGACACGAACCCGAGGTGGCTGAGGTAGCTGGGCGTACCGAAGCCGGCGACCGGGTATCCCCAGCGGATCATCCGGTGGAAGGTGTCGAGGTCATTGCCCCGCCACCCACCGTCGCCGGTTGCGTAGAGCAGCAACGGCGTGTCGGGCTGCATCTGCGCCGGCCTCGCCAGGTGCACCTCGAGCGGGTGATCGTAGAGCACGATGTCCCGCGTGTATTCCACGGGCCGATACGGCGAGCGAAGCCCCGGGGGATGGGCGCAGCCGAACAGGCTGGCGATCACGAGACCACCGATGACCCGAAGCCAGGAAGAAGGCATGGCCTAGGGACGTTCGGGCAGCCCGCCCGGCTTCGAGCGTTCGACTCGGGCCTTCAGCAGTTCGATCCGCTGCCGCGGCGCCTCGCCATCGACCGGTGCGGCCTCGATCGCCTCGACGACCTGGAGGCCATCGACCACGCGGCCGAACACCGAGTAGACGCCGTCGAGGCGGCTGTTGGGAGCCGTGCAGATGAAGAACGACGTGGACGCGCTGGCCGGGTCGTCGCCGCGCGCCATCGACAGCGTCCCCTTCACGTGTGGAAGATCGTTGAACTCCGGCTGGAGCGTGCGCACGAAGCGCTGCTGGCGCTCGCCGAGCGGTTCGCGCCTGCCATTCATTGCCCCGGTCTGGATCACGAAACCCTTCACGACGCGATGGAACGCCGTGCCGTCGTAGACCCCGGCCGACGCCAGCCGCAGGAAGTTCCGCACGTGCTCGGGCGCCTTGTCCGGACGTAGCGCAAGCGTGATCGCGCCGGCGCTCGTCTCGAGCACGACCTGGTAGCCGGACAATTCCTCGATGCTTTCGCGTGAGAACGGCTCGGGGCCTTCGACGGGCTTGTCGCGCACGGTCACCGACGTGATTTCGATCCGGTCGAGAGCCTTGCCCTTGTCATCCACCGGCGCTTCGGAGATCTTCTGGACAATGCGCAGCCCTTCGACGACGCGGCCGAACACGGTGTACTGGCCATCGAGCACCGGCTGGTCAACCACGCAGATGAAGAACTGCGAACCGCCGGTGTCGGGCTTGCCGGGCAAGATCACACTCGAAACAGCCCCCTTGGTGTGCTTCTCGGCGCTCGGCTCGGCCTTGAGCACGCCGAGTCCACCCGTGCCGTACAGATCCCGCTTGGCCGGGTCCCTGGAGAGGGGGTCGCCGCCTTGAATGATCCCGTACTTGATGAGCCGGTGGAAGGTCGTGCCGGCGTACGCGCCTTCCGACGCCAGTTTGATGAAGTACCCGACGTGGGTGGGTGCGGCCTCGGGCAGCAGGTCGATCACGATCGTGCCCGCCGTCGTCTCGACCACCGCCTGCTTGCCCTTCATCTGCTCGGGCGTGAGCGGCGTGGCAAACGGCACCGGTTTCTGGGACGGGGCGGCCTGAGCCGCGACGAGCGTCATCAACAGGAGCAGGCTGTTCATGTGCGTGAGAATATGCGGCTTGTCGGCGCCGCGCAACTGGCACTTCGCACCCAGCACTTGGCACCTGGCACCGCGCACCTTCTGCTATCACCCCGTGATCGTCCCCCTCCTCTCCACCTTTCCCCACCCCACCTCGCCGCCGCGCACGGACGCAAGCAGCGCGCGAATCGCCACGTAGTACATGAGCTGGCGATAGAAGAAACGCTGCCAGACGAGCAGCACGAGCAGACGGACGCTCTCCTTTCGTTCGAGAGCGAACGCAATGAGCGCGGCACCGAGATCGACCGCGAGGAAGAGCGCGTAGTAGAAGAGCACGCTGCGCAACGTGTCGCTGTTGAAGCCGGTCGGGTGCTGCCACCTGTCGAGCGCCGTCGCCACCAGTGAAGCGGCCATCACGAGGTCCATGACCGGCGAGACGATCGGGAAGACGATTTGGAAGACGAAGAGATTCGGCAGGGCGACCAGTCCGAGCGCCCCGTCGCGCCAGCGGAACAGCGCCCCGCGGTGCTTCCAGGCTGCCTGGAACGTCCCGTACATCCAGCGATAGCGCTGCTTCACGAAGCCTTTCACGGTGTCCGGCGCTTCGGTCAGCGCCATCGCGTCCTCTTCGTACGCCACCCGATAGCCCATCCGCAGTATCGCCATCGTCAGGTCGGCATCCTCAGCCAGCGTCAGCGGCGAGAAGCCCCCGACCCGCCGAATCAACTCGCGCCGCCACGCGCCGACCGCTCCCGGCACGACGGTGATGCAGTTGAGCAGGTCGAACGCTCGTCGATCCAGGTTCTGGCTGGTGATGTACTCGAGGGCCTGCCATCGCGTGAGCAGATTCACCCGGTTGCCAACCCGCGCGTTGCCGGCCACGGCACCGATGGCCGGGTCGCAGAAGTGACGGACGAGTTTGCTGATCGTGTCGCGTGCGAACACCGTATCCGCATCCAGCGCGACGACAATGTCGGCCGTCGTGTGGGCGACCCCGTAATTGAGCGCCACCGCCTTGCCGCCGTTGCCCTTCGTGAGCAACTGCACGCGGGGCTCCGCGGCGAACGCCTCGCGCACCCGCTCCACCGTCCGGTCGGTCGAACCGTCGTCTACCACGACGATCTCGAAGTGGGTCGGGTGATCAGAGGCGAGCAGCGACGTCACCGTCTGGACGATGACCTTCTCCTCGTTGAAGGCAGGGACGACCACGGCGACGGACGGCTGGAAATCGGCCGAGTACGTCCGGCGCCGCCCGAACCACCGCTCGGCGATGGCCAGGCTGCCGACGAACAGCAGCCGGAACACGCCGAGCACGATGCCGGTGAGGAACAGCCACCTCAACGTGACGATGCCGATGTTCAGGGCGCCAAACGCCAGCGCATCGCCCCACGACTGCCAGCGCTCGCGGGACGAGAGCGGGGGCATCAGGTCGGCGCGGGATCGCCCGAGCAGCTCCGACAACGAGACGAACCGGAAGCCTCGAGCGCGGAGTTGACCGATGATGGCGGGCAGGGCCGAGACGGTCTCGTTGCGATCTCCTCCCCCATCGTGCAGCAGGATCACGTTGCCTTCGCCCGACGCGGCCTGTTCGACCGTGCGGCGAACGATCGCCTCCACGCCAGGCCGCTGCCAGTCGCCGGGATCGATCCGCATCCCGACGGTGACATAGCCTCGCTCGTTGACGAATTCGAGCGGCGCCACCTGGTCTGGTGTCTCGGGCTCTGCGTCCTCGGCGTACGGCGGCCGGAACAGGTGGGACTGGAGGCCCAGGACGCCCTCGAGCAGGCGCTGCGTCGCGGACAACTCGAACCGCAACTGGGTCACGGGAATGTTGGCGATGTTGGGATGCGTGAAGGTGTGGTTGCCGATCTCGTGGCCCTCGCCGACGATCCGCTTGAGCAGACCGGGGTACGTCTCCCCGTTCACGCCGATGATGAAGAACAGGCCCGGGACGCGCTCAGCGCGCAGGATGTCGAGGATCGCCGGCGTGTAGTCCGGATCTGGCCCGTCGTCGAACGTGAGGACGAGTTGATGGTCTCGCTTCCCGTATCGCGTGAGCACGTAGGGCGTGGGCAGCACATCGAACCGCTCCCCGACGATGGCTTGGCGGACCTGATCGAAGCTCAGCGTCCGTCGGCCCGGTGAGGGCTGCGAGGTGATGCCGATGATCTCCCCCTCGCCCTCGTAGTCGAGATCGTAGCCGTAGCGGATCGTGCCGAGTTGCTGCGCGGTGGCGGCATCGAGTGGCGTCCCTCGGCCGAAGAAGGTCCAGATCGACGGATCCTCGCTGCCGAGACGCCAGAGCGCGACGCCTCCCGCGCCATGCGTCGTGGCAATCCGCACCTGGTTGAAGGCCGAGGCGGCGTCCAGCATCCATACCTGGTGGGTGATCCCGTTCTCGCCCTCGTACCGGAAGCCCGGCTCGAGGGCGGTCGGATCGAAGCCAATCGTCGCGTCCGACTCCTTCGCGGTCAGCACCGCTTCCTCGAACGTGCGCTCCTCGGCCGGCCGGCCCTTCGCCCCCCAATCGTAGCCGTAGTTGCCGACGGCCACGATGGTTCGGTTCGCGGGTACGTCCGCCTGGCGGCGCGCCAACACGGCCGTGAACCAGTCGATCGCCGCAATCGGACCCGGGCTGCCGCCGGCCCAGTGCTGGTCGTATGCCATGAGGATGACGTAGTCCGCAGCGCGCGACAGCCGCGCATAGTCGAGCCGGTCATCGTCGGGCGCAACATTGACCGACACAGCCAGCCCCGCCGCGTGGAAACTCAAGGCGGTCTCTTCGACCAACCGGAGGAACGCCTCGTGAGCGCCCGCGGGCAGGTTCTCGAAATCGAGGCTGATGCCGAAGAAGTGATTGCGTTGGACGTACGCCAGACATTGCGACACGGTGCGCGCACGGGCGGATGGGTCGCGCAGCATCGATGCGAGCTTCTCCCCCTCCCAATCCCGGCCGTTGAAGTTGTTCACGAGCGGCATGACGTGCAGGTCGGGACGCCGCTGGCGGATGTACTCGGTCGCCTGCGCCTGGCGACGCGGCGAATCCTCCGACAGGGTGCCATCGGCTGACTGCAGGTGGAGCCACTCGGCGATCACCATGTCGAGGCTCCCGAGGTTCTCCTTGAGCGAGTTGAGGCTGGAATCGTCCCAGTTGACGAAGAAGGCGGCGGCCAGCGGTGGACCACCGGGCGTCGGCACCGCACGTGGCGGCTGCGGGCGTGGGCGAGCGCGCCGCCGTTCCATCTCGAGGCGCAACCTCGCGTGGCGCAGCGTGCGCGGCGAAGCGGGTACGATGGGCTGGGCCTGTGGCGGGGCCAGGTGGACGGCGTGCGGCAGCAGCGCGGCAGACGGCAGGGACAGCGCCGGCAGCACCGGGTTGATGAGGACGCTGATCAGCAGGACGCCGAGCAAGACCGAGAACAGAAATCCGGCGGCAAACAGACCACGCCTGAATCGTGGCCACCTCTTCCGCCCGGGGTCGAAGAAGACGGGGACCTCTGGGGTTGTCACGGGCGTGCCACCCTGAACCTCGAGTCAACGGGAAAGGGGAGGTGTCACCTCTTCGGAGTCGGTCGGACCACCCGATCGGCCGCGACGCGGTCGAAGAAGTCGCAGACATCCCGCGACGCACCCAGGTGCGCGGTGATGTCGTCGCCGAACTCCAGCGAAGGATCGCCCTTGGGATTGTAGCGCGGCCAGACCGGGGCCCCGTCGCCATTCGGATCGCCCGTCGTCGCGAACCGAAGCCAGTAGCCCATCATCGCCGCCGACAGCACGCGGTCCCCATCATCCACCTCGCTGGCGAGCCGCGGCAGCCGCGCCAGTGTGCCGAAGACGAACGGGATCTCCGCCCCGTGCGAGGCACCGGAGCGACCGAACCGCCCGTGGGTGAACGAGTAGAGGTACGCGGGATCACCCGAATTGGCGGCGTATCGGGCCAGCCGCCGCGCGGGCGCGACAAAAGCGCCGTAACCCAGCAGACGCGACAAGGCCGACTTCGCGTCCCCGTCCTTTGGCGCGGGAAATCGGGCGAGCACGTCGTCCGCCCGATCTCGGAACGTGGAACGGACGAACCGGCGGTAGGTGTCCGCATCCACGGACTGCAGCGGCGCGACGAAGAGGGCTCCTTCGTCGGAGTTCGCCCCGACGAGCAGCGGCACCCGAAGCTGCTTCTGGGCGGCAAACAGCACGGCCGGCCGATCGGGAATCAGCCAGCGATCGATGATCGGGCCGAACCTGATGCCGTCGCCGAAGAACGCAGCGGCAGGCCGCGACGCCGACAGAATGTCGTCGGTGCTTCGAGCGCGAAGCGCTGCCAGCACGTCGTCTTCACGGTCGCACCCGAGGCGGCGGGCAATCAGCTCACCGGCCTCCTCCATCGATTCCTCGCCGGCCGGCGCATCGCGCAGATAGCGGGTCACGTTGAACGGCGTCCCGCTCTCCATGACGGCCGAATGGAAGAGGCCGTGCGCCTGGGGGGAGACGAGCAGGCACCCGATGCTCACCGCTCCCGCCGACTCACCGAGAACCGTCACGCGGTCGACGCTTCCGCGAAAGGAGCGAATGTTGGCCTTGACCCACCGCAGCGCCGCGATCTGATCCAGCAAGCCGTAGTTTCCCGAGGCTTCGTGCCCCGATTCCTTCGTCAGCAGCGGATGAGCGAGAAACCCGAATGGACCGAGCCGGTAGTTGATCGTTACCACGACGGCCCCGTGACGAGCGAGCGATTCGCCGTCATAGATGGGCAGCGACGCCGCCCCGTGGGTGAACGCGCCACCGTGGATCCACACCATCACGGGCACATGGCGCCCGCTCGGTCTCGCCGGCGCCCAGACATTCAGGTAGAGACAGTCTTCGCTGGTCTTCTCGGTGCGGCTGACGGCAAACGGCATGCGGTCCGGGGCCTGGGGACAGGCGGGCGCGAATTCCGTCACCTGGCGGATGCCGTGCCACGGGGCCACGGGCTGCGGCGCTCGCCACCGCAGATTTCCCACCGGGGGCGCCGCATAGGGAATCCCCTTGAAGACGCGGACCTGCCCGTCGGCCGTGACTGCGCCAGCGATCGCACCGGACTCGACACGGATCGGCTCGGACGGACGGGTGCGTGGCGCGGCGGCGGCGGCCGGCCCGGCATCGAACGCCAGCCACCCGAGGGTGGCCAGCACGAGCGAGCGGCAAAGGAAGCCCGAAAACACGCTGGCTATTATATCTTCGGCGACGCCGGCGGTCGCGTGCGACGGTTTGCGCGCGGTCCGTCGCAGAAGGTATGGTAGGCCCGATGATCAGTGACGACGTACAGCGCGTCGACGCGTACCGGGAGGCCTCGGCACGATACGCGTCGGCCCGCGATGTGGAGAGCCGCCGCTCCCGCTGGGTCTCCTACATGCGGCTGGCCGCATTCCTCGGTGGCGCTGCGGCAGTCGTCTCCGCGCTGTCGGCGCCGGCCGGCGGCGTCTTGCCCCGCCTGGCTCTCGGCGCGGGCGGCTTCATGGCCTTCGTCGTCCTCGTCTCCTGGCACGGCCGGATCGAGGCACGCGAGCGGTGGCTCGGGATGCTCGCCCAGGTCAACGCGGAGTCGGCGGCGCGCGTGGACCGCGACTGGGAACATCTGCCCCCGGCTCATGTCGCAGGACCCGGACCAGACCACGCCTTCGCGGGTGACCTCGATCTCTTCGGCCGGGCATCGCTGTTCGAGCTGCTCGGCTCGGTGGGCACCGAAGCCGGCCGGCTCACGCTGGCCGACTGGCTGATCGCGCCGGCACCACCCGACGTCGTTCGCGCCCGGCAACAGGCGGTCGCCGAACTGGCCGCCCTGACGACTTTGCGCGAGGAATTCGCGGCGCTCGGACGCCTCGTCGAGCCGTCACGGCACGACCTGGAGGTCTTTTTCCGATGGGCGGAAGGCGGACCGTGGCTGCGGCGGAGGACTGGGCTGCTGTGGTCGATTCGGTTCATCTCGGCGTCAACACTGGTGCTGATCGGGCTGCACGCGTCCGGCCTCACGGAGCGCCCGTTGTGGCTCTACCCTCTGGCTGTCGCGCTGGCCTTCGTGGCGGTCCTCTCGAAGCGCGCCCGTGAGACGTTCCAACGTGCCTTCTCCCGCGATCGCCTGTTCCAGCAACACTCGACGCTGTTCGCCCGCATGGCCGATGCGCCGCTCTCCTCGGCGAAGCTCCAGCAATTGCAGTCTGAACTCGGTCGGTCCAGCTTTACCGCGGCACGCGAGATGAAGCGGCTCGCGTCGATCCGGCAGTACGCCGACGCCCGGTTCGTTCCGCTGTTCCACTTCGTGCTCGCGATCGGCCTGCTCTGGGATTTCCACGTGCTCGACGCGCTCGAACGGTGGCAGGCGCGGACAGCCGGCCATCTCCGGCGATGGTTCGATGCACTCGGCGAATTCGATGCCCTGTGTGCCCTCGCCGCGCTGACGCACGACAACCCCGGATGGGCGATGCCCGAAATCCTCGAGCAGGGCGATCGACTCACGGCCCACGACATCGGCCACCCGCTCATTTCGTCCGCGCGCCGCGTGTCGAATGACGTGACCGTCGGCCCGCGCGGGTCGGCCCTGCTCGTCACCGGTTCGAACATGTCCGGCAAGAGCACGCTGCTTCGCGCCATCGGCCTCAACGTCGTCCTCGCCCAGGCGGGCGGCCCCGTGTGCGCGACCCGCATGACACTGCCCCCGCTTGCCGTCTGCACGAGCATGCGGGTCCAGGACTCGCTCGAGGCGGGCGTGTCGTATTTCATGGCGGCGCTCGGGCGGCTGAAGCTCGTGGTGTCCGCTGCTGACGGCGTAGAGCCCGGCGACCCGGCGCTGCTGTACTTGCTCGACGAGATCCTGCAGGGCACGAACACCGCGGAGCGGCAGGTGGCGGTGCGGCGGGTGCTGGCCCACCTGCTGCAGTGTCGCGCCATCGGCGCGGTGACGACGCACGACCTGGAACTGGCCGCCTGCGAGGAACTCGCGTCGGCATGTGAGGCGGTGCACTTCACGGAAGGCGTCGAACGTCACGACGAGGGCGTGCGCCTGTCGTTCGACTACAAGCTCCGGCCCGGGGTGGCTACCTCGCGCAACGCGCTCAAGCTGCTGGAACTCGTCGGGCTGGCTACCGGGTCGCGACCTTCTTCACCTTCAATCCGCTGAGGCGCTCGAATTCGGGCAGGATGTCCTTGAAGGCGCGCCCGAGCCTGACCACGACGACGTCGCCTTCGAGGTCGATCCACAGGAAGTGCTTGCCGGCGCCGAGAATCTGGGTGCCCTTCGACAGCGCCCCCTTCAACGCGCCGAATCCCCCCTTCGACTGCGATTTGGTCTGCCGCGTCTCCGAGTACGTTGCGCCGGTGATGGCCTTGTACATGACCGTCCTCACGACCGCGCCGGAGTCCTCGGCCGCGACCGTCAGGCGGTCAGCATACAGGTGAAGAATCACAGGGCTCGCGCCATTGTCGCGAATGAGTCCGAGGCCCTCGAAGTCCACGGGCTTCCCTGCCGGTGCCTTGGCACCGTTCCCGGCCACTGCCGCATCCGGATGTGCCGGTACGACGGGTGCGGGCTCCGCAGACTTCGGAGGTTGCGCCGCCGGCGCGGGCTGGACCGGACGGGCGGACGCGTCTGGAGCAGCGGTCGGCGGCGCCTGCTGCGCCAAGGGGGGCAGCGGAGTCCTGACATCCGCCGGCTGAGTGCGGCTCCCGGTATCGACGCGAGGCGCCGGAGTGATTGGCGTCACCGCGGTCGATGCCTGAGCGGACCGGATCGGCGGAGACGGGGCCTGGCCCGCTGGCGTCCGGGACGGTGGCACCTGTGCAGCCTGAGCGGGCGGTGAAGCCGGCGCCGTCGGCACCTGCGCCGCCGGAACGGCGGCCGCGGAGGAGGCGGCAGGTGTGGTGGCAGCCGCGGGTGGAACCGTGGCTGACGCGGGCGACGCCGACGGGGTTGTGGTCGCGACAGCCGTCAGGCTGCGCCAGATGAACGGAGTGGCGACCAGTGCGATCAGCAAGGCGCCCACACCCGCGTAGTACCACCACGCCAGGCCGGCCGGCCGCGGCGTCGGCACGGCCGGCTTCGCGGGGCCGGCGGCCCTGGGTGTGGGCGGAGGCACCGTAGGTGCCGGCCGCGCCTCGACAACCCGCGCCGTGGTCGGCTGCGAGGTGACCCGCGATTCGGCCGGCGCGTCGGATACAGCCACGGGGGCCGGCGTCACGGGCGTGACCTGGGCGTCGGAACGAGCGGGCCGGCGCTCGGTCGGCGCCTCGTGGACCCTCTCGGCCGAGCCGGTGCCCGCCCACCCGGCCGCCGGCGTCGTCCCGGCCGGGGTCACCGGGCCCGTGCCCAGATCCTCGTCCGGCACGAGTTTCCTGAGCCCGGTCTCGAGCGCCCGGCGGAAGTCAGTGGCCGACGCGAAGCGCTCGTCAGGCGACTTCGAGAGGGCGCGCAGCACCGCAGCCTCCAACCAGTCCGGCACCGTGTCCACCAGTTCCGACGGCGGAGTGGGTGGCTGCGTGACCTGGGCGGTCATGATGGCGAACTCGTCGCTCCCGGTGAACGGCGGATGGCCGGTGACGAACTGATAGAGCACGATCCCCAGCGAGTAGAGGTCGGAGCGGCCGTCGACTTCCTTTCCGCGGATCTGCTCGGGCGCCATGTAGCTCGCCGTACCGATGACGTGGCCGAGTTGCGTCTGATGCGCGCTGCCGAGCACCCGCGCAATGCCGAAGTCCATCACCTTGATGGACCCTTCCTCTGCGGTGACCATGAGGTTCGCGGGCTTGATGTCGCGGTGGATGACGCCGCGCCGGTGCGCGTATTCCATCGCGCGGAGAACCTGGCAGGTCCAGCGCGTGGCCGCCTCGGCCTGCAGCGGCCCGTGTTGCGAAACCAGGTGCTCGAGGGTCTCCCCGTGGACGAATTCCATCACCATGAAGAACCGCTCGTCGTCCCGCGTGAGGCCGTAGAGCGTCGCGATGTGCGGATGGTTCAGCCGCGCCAGCGTGACGGCCTCCGTGCGGAAGCGTTCAACCAGGTCGGGTTGCCCGGCGTACTCCGAACGCAGCATCTTCAGAGCCACCTCACGTTCGAGCAACGTGTCGACGGCCTTGTAGACGGCGCCCATGCCGCCTTCCCCGAGCTTCTGCACCACGCGGTAGTTGCCGATGACGGTCCCGATCATGTTCTGGCCCCGTCCGCGTCCGCGAGCGACGCGGTGTCTGCCGCCGGCGGCGGTTCGTCGAGACGCGCCACGGCGACGGTGATGTTGTCGTATCCGCCGCGCGCCCGCGCGAGGCCGACCAGGTGTCGACACGCCTCCTCGGCGGACCGGTGCTCACACGCCTCCAACAGCTCGCCCGACTCCACCAGGTCGTGGAGGCCGTCGGTGCAGAGCAGGAAGCAGTCACGGGCACGCACGGGGAGAGGCTCGCTCCACGAGGCGATGTCGACGTGCGGGTGCGTCCCGAGCGCACGGAGGATGATGTTGCGCTCCGCGTGATGCTTCGCCTCTTCGCGGGTGATGACACCCTGGTTGAGCAGGTCGCGAACCGCCGAGTGATCCTCGGTCATCGCGTAGATGTCGCCGCCCCGGACCAGATAGAGACGGCTGTCGCCGACATGCGCGCAACTGGCCTGGCCGCCATGCAGCACCAGCGCCGTGCACGTCGTGCCCATGCCATGCAGGCTCGGATCGGCCGCCGCGGTGTCGTGGATCGCCCGGTTGGCCGTGGACACGGCAGCCACGAGCGCGGCAGACGGATCGCCGGCCGCGTCGAAGTATTCGCGAACGAGCGTCGTCACCGCGAGCCGGCTCGCCACCTCGCCTGCCGCGTGCCCGCCCATCCCGTCGGCGACGACCACGAGCACACCGCGAGCCTCGAGAACGGCCGCGTCCTCGGGCGCCACGAAGGCGACCGAATCCTCATTCACCTCGCGCCGACATCCGACGTCGCTCAGCACGCTGACCACGACGCGGTGCCGGAATGATGCTGCTGTCATGCCAGCGCCCCATCGTCGGCGATCACTGCCTGACCGCCGGACCAACCCGCATCAACTCCAGCCCGTATTTGATCGGCACGGCAAACGTAATGCGCGCATCCGTCGTTCGCGATGCGTAGAAGATGCCGATGACCCGCCCACGATCGTCGAAGACAGGTCCCCCGCTGTTGCCCCCGCCCGTGGCATTCGCCGTCAGCTGGTACGAGTCGCCGAACTCGCTGAGATAGTCGTACTCACCGCCGCCTGCCGGAGAGACCGCCCCCTTCAGCACCCGCCCCACCGTGGCAGGTGTGACCGTCGGGTCCGGCACGCTCCGCGTCTGGGACTCGCGGTTGAACGGATCCTGCGACCGTGTCACCACCGCGACCGACGGGGAGATTGCCGGATAGCCCATGATCGTCAGCGACGCGCCGGTGGCGATGTCCGGATTCTCGAAGACCACCACCTTCTTCACCGCCTGCGGCACATCCACCTTGATCATCGACGCATCGTGGCGGTCCGAGACGCGCACGAGTTTCGCGGGAATCCGAAGCCTCGTCCTTGCAAACGTCACGTCGAGGTAATCGTGCCGCCCTTCGACGTTCTTGCCGGTCAGCGCGCGGCGTCCAAGGACACGAGCCGCCGCAGGCACCCAGTCGCGCGGAGCCTCTGCCAGCTTCGCCGTCTTCTTGGTCTCGAGATCCACGACCACGCCGCCGCCGTCAGGGAACTCGGTGTAGGCGGTTTCCCACGTTGCCGCGACGTGCCTGTTCGTGAGGATATACCCGTCGGCGGCGACGACGAACCCCGAACCGGTGTGGCGCCCTCCAATCGGCTGGTTCTGCTGGAAGCTGCCGTGTTCGATCGACAGCGACGGCTCGATCTTCCCGTCGGGCAGACGGATGTAGATCGGGATCGCGACGACGTCGCCGTCCTTGTCCTTCACCGGACGACCGCGGCTGTCGGTGTCGACGTGGTACTCGTGGTACACCTGCCCACCGGTCTCCGTGTGAATGAGCTTCCAGCCCACCTCGATGAACACGGTCGCATCCGTGTAGAGGCGGGCGATGTCCACGGGCGACATCGGGGCGGTCTTCTGCACTTCTTCGAGCGCAGTCTTCGCCTGACCGAGCTGGTCGACGAGTTGCGTCCGGCCGATCACGGACCGATACGCGAAGAACGACCCGATGATGACGAGGAGGACGAGGAGGACGCCGACCACCACCAGCGTGCTGGCGCGTGCGCGACGGTTCGCGTCCTTGATCATCCGTTCCACCGTCGCTCGTCCCACCGCACCCGCGTCGCGAGGTCCGGCCTGGGCCGTGTCGGGTACGCCCGGCACGCGAGTCACCGGCGGGACGTGCGCGGGCGGCGGTTCGATCTCGAACACCAACTCGGGCCCGCCCGGGCCGAACTGCACCAAGTCCCCTGAGACGAGGTTGACGCGGCCGGATATCCGCTGCTTGTTGAGGTAGGTTCCATTGCGGCTGTCGAGATCCACCAGGGTGAACCGGTGAGGGTCCGAGAGATCGCGCTCAATCTTCGCGTGGTGCCGCCCGACGAGGTCATCCCGATCTGGGTCGTACCGAACGCTGGACGTCGGATCGCGGCCGACCGCCAACTCACGTACGCCGTCGAGGGGAAACTCCTCCACCTGACCGGCCCTGGAACCACTCAGGTGCCTGAGGATCACTCGCTCCATTGCTCCTCCTCGAGAACGGACCCGAAGCCCGGCGCGGGCGGGCCACGCCGCCGGACCGGCCTGCTGGCCGGCCGCCTGCCATTCGACGTGGCGGTCAGCGCGCGGTCGGCGACGCCGGCGTGGCAGCCGCCTGACGACGGCGTTCGATGTCGAGGACGGCCAGGACGCTGTTCATCTGTCCCTGCTTGGTCTCGTACGACAGAACGATGACCGCATGGTCGCCGTCCGGCATGAACGCGCAATCCGCCACGGTCACGCGCCGCGTGGCCGCGACGCTGTCCCGGAACCAGGCATAGTCCCGCCAGCCACGCTCGTTGAAGTACGTCAGGCGACGGGCGCCCGATCCGTCCTTGTTCATCACCCACAACTCGGTCGCCAGGTCGCGTCGCCAGTTCAGGCCGTCAACCGACCGGAACCGGACATTGAGCCCACGAGAGGACGTCCAGATCACGTGCCGTCCGTCCGGAGAGTAGTGCGCGGCCTGGTCCCAGTCGGTATCGCTCCTCGTGAGACGCCGCAGCGTTCCCGTCTCGATCTCGAATTCGTAGATGTCCTGGCCACTGACCGTCTGCCCGACCCGGGGGTTCGCGCTCAACAAGAGCCGGCGCCCGTCCTTCGACCAGTCATCCGCCTGGTAGAACGCGTGCTGAACACCGGGCTGCAGCGTCCGGGTGTTGCGGATGCCCGGCACTCCGTTCTGCACGTCGAAGTCCGCCATCGAGATCGCCCACTCACCCCACTCGTAGCCCTTGCGGTTGTTCGACCGGCCGACCGGCCCCGACCAGCACAGCCGCTTGCCGTCCCGTGAGAAGAGCGGGTGGAGCACACCGCGGGGGTTCACATAGTCGGTCTCATAGTCGGTCAACTTCCAGGCCTTGCCGCCGCTCGCGGTCATCGCCCAGAGGTTGGTGTTCAGCGCGCTGCCAGGCTCGGCCAACCGATCGCCCTTCCGCGTCCGCACATCGTCGTTCTCGGCCGAGAAGGCCAGATACTGCCCCGACGGGTGCCAGCTGACGCTGCCGCGATGCTTGCTGGGCTCGGGCAGCTCGCACGTGAGACAGTGGCGGTCCTGACCGGTCGGCCGCACGGCCCAGATGTCGAGGTACCAGTCGCGCGGATCACGACGGGGATACCCAATCCACTTGCCGTCCACCGACAGGTCCAGATCGGCCACCCACTCGTCGAGCAGCGTGATTCCGACGTCGGAGAACGTCTTGGGGAACGCGGGGGCGGACGCACGGCCTCCCTGCTCGGCCGCGACGAGCAGGCTCGCCCCGGCAAGCACTCCCGCGACCGTGACCCACGCGCACCCCCACCCGACACGACAACCCATGGACTCTCCTCAAACCGTGTACGGCCAATACGATGCCACAGAACAGCCGGGGGGTGAAGGGCTGAGCGGCCCCTGGCCGAATCGGTACGCGCGGCTCCCGCCGGAAATCCGTCAGGACAACCGGCACTGCGCCGGTCCGCCGGCTCTTTCGGGGGCCGTCGGGATGGGCTGTTCCAGAAATCCAGGTGAAATCAGCGACTCTTGCGCTGGCACTCACCTTGCGATCTGAGAATTGGTGTCACGGTTCGCCGTTCGTAATCTGACTACCTGCGGATGGGGGCCCGCAGGCGTTGGGCTCGGGCGGCGAACGTGACGTAACCTCTCCCCGCCACATCCTGCGCACTTCGCCACGAACAACCGCACTGCGACGCTCAGTCAGCCAAGCCGGCGCGAGCCCCGTCAACGGGCCGCAGCCATCCGCCTGACGTAGCTTCGTAGCGCCGCGATGTGCTCTGGCGTCGTGCCGCAACAGCCGCCGACGATGGCCGCGCCCGCAGCGACGACTTCGCCCATGCCGTCGGCGAAGGCAGCGGGTGTCAGCCGGTACACCGCGTGGCCGTCCTCGAGTTCCGGACTGCCCGCATTAGCCTGGATCATGACCGGCCGATCGGCTTCCTTCCGGAACGCCGTCACCACCTTCGCGAAGTCGGCCGTCGTCATGTGCGTGCCGCAGTTCGCTCCGACGATATCCGCGCGCTCGGCCACCGACGCCCTCGCAGCCTGCTCCGGCGACACGCCCATCATCGTCCGAATGTTCCCGTTGGGGAGGCAATCGAAGGCCATGGACGCGATGATGAAGGGCGCGCCGGCCGCGCGTGCCGCGCGAATCGCCAACACCAACTCCTCCACTGCGCTCATCGTTTCGACGATCACGCCGTCGGCGCCGCCGTCGAGCAGGGCTCGTGCCTGTCGCGTGAACTCACCCTGCAGGTCGGCCGGGTCGACGTCCCCGAGCGGTCGCAGGAAGCCGCCGCACGGACCGATGTCGCCCAGCACCGTTGCCGTCGAGCCGGCCGCGCGCCGGGCAATCGCTGCCGCCGCGCTGTTGACCGCCTCGATCTGGTCCGCCAGGCCGTAGCGACCCAGAACCCAGCGGTTCGCGCCAAACGAATTCGTGATGATCGCCTCGCTGCCGGCGGCGACATACGCCGCGTGAATCGCCTCGATCCGATCCGGGTGCTCCAGGTTCCAGCGATCGCCGCACTCGCCAATCGGCAAACCGGCACGCTGGAGTTCGGTCCCCATCGCGCCGTCACCAACCACCACCCGGGAACGGGACACGTCGAGCAAGCTCATCTCATCCTCTTTCACCGCCAGCCTGCTCGGCCGCGGCGGTCAGCGCCAGAATATTCTCGGGCGGTGCATGCGGCGGCACCGAGCAGGCGGTGCTCAGAATGTAACCGCCCCCCGGCCCTCCGATGGCGAGCCGGGTACACGCGTCACGATAGCAGGCTTCCGGGGTCCCGTGCAGCACCGTGTTCACGGGATCGACGTTACCCTTGATGAACACCCGGCCACCGAGGCGAGCCTTCGCGTCGGCGAGATCGACCGTGCCGAGGGGCGGCGGATCGAGCGTGTCGATACCCGACGTGCCCGACTCCACCATCAACTCGAGCCGGTCCCCAATCGCGCCGCACGTGTGCGTGTAGACCGGGATGCCGGGAGCGCCGCAGCGCACCGCGGCGATGATGCGCTTCTCGAAGGGCAGGACGAACCGTCGATAGTGATCGGGCGACAGGAAGCCCGCTCCGGCGAACGCCGACGAGATCAGCACCGCGTCGGCTCCGGCGGCGATCTGCCCCTTCGCCAGGACGATGGCCCCTTCGGTGAGGCGGTCGAGGCAGGCCAGCACCTTGGCGGGATCGAGCAGGAGCGCGCCGAGCACGCTCATGTGCCCGACCAGTTCCATCAACTGCGAGAGCGGGGAGAACACCTCGCCGTGGACCGACACCTCGGGCGCGGAGGCACGGACGCGCGTGATCGTGTCCCAGTGCCAGGGCGGGAAGAAATCCGGGCCGGGGACCGCGGGTTCGGCGTGGAAACCCCAGGCCGTCGGATGGGTCGGGCCGGCCAGGTCGTGCGGCTCGACGTAGAACAGCCGGTCCGGGTCGATGTCCTCCATCCGAAGCGCGAGGCGGCGGCCTGAGCCGTCCGTCCACACGTGGGGATTGTCGTCGGGCGGTGCGAGCGTGCAGCGCCCGTCGGTCCACCGGATCAGGCGGCCGCGCGAGTCGGCGTCGATCGATCGCACGAAGCGACGCCAGTTGGGATCGCGGCCAGGCAGGTTCACCAGGATGCCGTCGAAGCGGTACCGGCGCCGCAGGGTGAGCAGCGCCTCTGCGAAGGCGTCGGTGTCGTGCCAGATGTCGATTGGATCGCCGGCGTGCAGGAAATAGTGGCCGAGCGCCAGCTGGCACATCACCGGCGCGCGGTCTGGCAGACGGCCCTCGGCGGGCCGCATCGCGGCGTCCATCCTCGTCCGCGAGTTCATCGGTGTACCGGCTCGCGGGGAAACGACAGCGCCGACATGAAGGTCTCCTGGTACGAGGGCACGGCAGCCAGTTCGAGGTACTCGGCGCGGGCGACACACTCGCCGGCGCGCTCGAGCACTCCGCGATCGACCAGAGCCAGGCGGGCGCCGATCCCGGCCGCGTTGCCGACGAACCGAATCCTCTCGGGGTCGATCGCGGGCACCAGACCGATCCGGAGCGCACTGGCCTTGCGGATGAAGTTCCCAAACGCACCGGCGAGAAAGACCTCGTCGAGCGCGCCAGGCTCGAAACCCAGATGGCGACAGGCCAGCGTGATCGCGGCACCAATCGATCCGGTGGCGAGCTGGATTTCTCGAACGTCGCGCGCGGTCAACACGACCGCGCCAAGTCCGGACGACGGCTCGGGATCCGCGACCACGAAGGCTTGCAGTCCGTCCACCTGGGTCAGGGAGTCGCGGACGCCGATTGCCGACGGGGATTCGATCTCCTCTGCCCGCCGCAAACGGCCCGACTCCTCGATGACGCCGAGGCGGAGCAGTGCGGCTACGAGATCGATGAGGCCGGAGCCGCAGAGTCCTCGCGGTGCGGCGCCGCCGAGCGTCGAGTACGCCAGCGGGGCGCCGGGCGCGATCGACGCGGCATCGATCGCCCCGGCCGCGGCCCGCATGCCGCAACGAATCGAGACGCCTTCGAACGCGGGACCGGCGGCCGCAGATGTGGCCACGACGCGGAAGCCGTCGGTCACGATCACTTCCGAGTTCGTGCCGAGGTCCACCAGCAGCCGGCGCCCGCCCGGCCGGTCGAGATCGCAAGCCACCGCGCCGGCGACGGCATCGCCGCCCACGTGGCTCCTGACGAGCGGGAACGGGTGGACGCGGGCGTTCGGATGGATCGGCAGATCCACGTCAGCGGCCGTGCACGTCAGTGCGCTCGACCACACGCCTCCGTAGGGAGCGGTTCCGAGCGACGTGAGGGGCACGCCGGCCCAGGAGTGCATCATCGTGGGATTGCCGGCGCAGGCCGCCACGACCACGGACCCACGATCGCAACCGGCGACATCGAGTACCTGCGCCACGAGCGACGCGAGCCCCTCGCGAACGGCGCGCGTCAAGTCGGCAGCGCCCGTGCCGTGGTCGCCTGCGTGCTTGATCCGCGCGATGACGTCCGCGCCAAACGCCACCTGCGGATTGAGACAGGAGGCCGACGAGACCACGGCGCCGTCCGCCAGGCGCACGAGCGCAGCCGCGAGCGATGTCGTGCCGAGGTCGAGCGCGACCCCATATCGCTCCAGGACAGCGCCAGGCCACGCGGAGATCAACATGCCGCGCTCGAGGGCCACACCCACAAAGCCGCCTGCGGCCGACGAGGCGGCCAGTTCCACAAGCGCCCGTGGCGACCCGCGAAGGCCGCGCGGCGGCAGGCCGGTTGCCTGTTCCAGGCGGTCCACTGTCGAGAGCGGCGCGCGATCGGACATCGCCATGTCGACGAGGAGGAGATCGACCAGCGGATGATCCAGGCGCTCGCTCGGCAGATCGACGCCGAACGACTTGCCGGCGGCCGAACGCGACACGGCCGGCACCTCGACGACAGCCGGACCATTGAACACGACACCACAGGCGAGGCGCCAGCCAGTGGCAAGCTCGTCGTCGGTGAAGTGCTGTCGGTCGGTGTCGATGGGCGCAGGCGCGCCTTCCGGAATCCGAATACGGCACCGCCCGCAGGTGCCCTCGCCGCCGCACGGTTGCTCGACCAGAATGCCGGCGCCAGCCGCCGCCGCGTAGAATTCGACGGAACCAGCGGCCGTGTAGACGCGGTCGTCGGGCGCAAACCGGATCTGGAACGGAATCGTGCTCACCGGGCGCTTGTACCATCCGGTGCGCAGCGTGTCAATCCGCGCCACGGCAGCCACCGGCCCCGGGAGACCGAAGTGATAGAATTCGCTGCGTGCAGATCCAAGGAGACTGGCAATGACTGACATGACTCGGCGTGAGTTCGTGAAGGCGGGAGCGGCTGGTGCGGCCGCGCTGGCACTGGCCGGAGGCCAGGCGACGGCGGCGACGGACATGCCCACTCGGCCGTTGGGCAAGACCGGACACAACGTGAAGCTCTTCAGTCTCGGGGGGCAGGCGACGATCGAGAAGCCCGACACGCGGGATGAGTCGATTGCCATCATCAACCGGGCCATCGACCTGGGCGTCAACTATCTCGACACGGCGGCGGCGTACGGCCGGCCTCGAATCGCCCAAGGCCAGCCTCAGACGCCAGCCTGGGAACGAAACGGCTGGAGCCAGACCCATGTGGGCGAGGTGATGGCGACCCGTCGGAAGGAAGTCTTCCTGGCCAGCAAGACCGATGACCGGACGCGTGATGGATCGCTGCGGCTGCTCGAGCAGAGCCTCAAGCTGCTGCGCACCGACCACCTCGACTTGTGGCAGCTCCACAACATCATGCGCGAGGAGCAACTCGACCAGATCTTCGGCAAGGACGGCGCGATCGAGGCGATGCAGAAGGCGCGCGACCAGAAGATGGTGCGCTTCCTCGGCATCACCGGCCACTTCGACCCGCAGGTCCTGATGAAGGGACTCGAGCGATTCGACTTCGACACGATTCTGATGGCGCTCAACCCGGCCGACAAGCATCACCTGCCATTCATCACGAGCGTCCTGCCGCTGGCGAACAAGAAGGGCATCGGCGTCATCGGCATGAAGATCCCGGCACGCGGCCGCATCTTCAAACCAGACGGGATTACGTCGATCAAGGGGCCGCTGACCTACGTGATGTCGCTTCCCGTGAGCACCGTGATCGTCGGCTGCGACAACGTGAAGCAGCTCGAGGAGAACGTCGAGATCGCGAAGAACTTCACGCCGATGACGCGGGAAGAGATGGCGAAGCTCGAGACGCTCACGAGCACCTACGTGAGCGAGGCCTCGTGGTTCAAGAAGGACGCTGCGGGCGTCGGGCGTCCGAGTCACGACGATCAGAACATGGACTAGGCAGGACGGATCCTGCCCGGCGCCTCGAAAAGGGAAGTGTCACCTTTTCCATGCACGAGCTCTCGATCGCGCAATCGATCGTCGATTCGGTTCGCGAGCACGCCGCCGGCCATGTCGGCCGGCGCGTGCTGCGCGTGGGCGTCCGCGTGGGAGAAATCTCCGGCGTGAACGCCGACGCGCTCGAGTTCTGCTTCGGCATGACGGTCAAGGACACCGATCTCGATGGCGTCGGCCTCGACCTCGAGCGGGTGGCCGTTCGCTACCGATGCCTGGACTGCGCGCACGAGTTCCCACCGGTGGATTTCCGCGCCGTGTGTCCCTCGTGCCGGTCCGAGATGGCGTCGATGATCGCCGGCGAGGAGCTGGCGTTGTCCTATCTGGAACTGGAGTAGGAGCCGTGGCCGAACGCGTGGAAGTCAAACAGAGCGTCCTCAAGGAGAACGACCGCATCGCGGCAGGACTGCGCGAGGAGTTCGCCAGGCGCCGGATCCTCTGTCTGAACCTGATCTCGTCGCCTGGCGCCGGCAAGACGAGCATTCTGGAGGGCACGCTCGAGGCGTTCCGCCAGACCTCGCGACGGGTCGCGGTGCTGACGGGCGACATCCAAACCGAGCGCGACGCGGATCGGTTGGCGCGCTACGGATTCCCCGCGCTGCAGATCACCACCGGCGGTACGTGTCACCTCGACGCCAGCATGGTCCAGCGCGCGCTCGGCGCCCTGCCACTCGATGGCCTGGACGTCCTGTTCATCGAGAACGTCGGCAACCTCGTCTGTCCGGCTTCGTACGATCTCGGTGAAGAGCACAAGGTGGTCGTGCTGAGCGTGACCGAAGGGGACGACAAGCCGTTGAAATACCCGGGCATCTTCCGGCGGGCCCGGCTGATGGTGCTGCACAAGATCGACCTGCTGCCCCACACTCGGTTCAGCCGCGAGGCCGCCATCGCCGACGCGCGGCGCGTCAACCCGGAAATCGAAATCGTGGAAACGAGCTGCCTGGGAGAGCCTGGGCTGGGGGCCTGGCTCAGGTGGATCGAATCGCGACTCGAGGACAAGCGTCAGGCGGACCGACCGGTCCGCACCTAGACCCCTCAACCCCCGCCGCTACCGCAACCGCTCGAGCGGCCCGAACCCCAGGCGCCAACGCCCGCGAAGCCCAAGGCCGAGACCCGCTTCTCCAGGCTTTCGCTCTTGCACTTTGGGCACACCGGCGTACGGGCACCAATCACGAGCGCCTCGAACAGGTGACCGCATTTCTTGCACTCGTACTCGTATAAGGGCACGTTGACCTCCCCGGACCGCAGCCCGGCACCGCATATCACTCAGGAGATTCGCGACAGCCCGAAAAGGTGACACTTCCCCTTTCGGCGGGCGGGCACGGAGGCCCGCCTGTCCTACCTGTTCACGTCGGCCAGGAGCTTGGCCGCGGTCGTGAACCTCGGCTCGATGTCCACCGGGACACCCTGGAGCCGGTCCAGAACCTTCTGCGTCTCCGGACGCACGACGGCCAGGCGGCCCAGCATCTCCTTCGCCCTGGCGTAGTCGCCCTGCGACTGCAGCGTCATGATCTCGCGCGTCAGCCCCGTGACGCCGTCCTTGATCTTCGCCGCGTTGACGCTGAACGTCCCGTCCTTGTCCACGGTGAAGGCACCGAAATCGAGCAGCCAGTTCAGCTGGAGTGCCACGCCCCGGCCGTGCGCCTCGTTGACCCCGAAGCGAATCGAGCGGAACGCCGACGCGAGGAATGTGTCGTAGATCGTCGCCTGCAGCGACGTGTCGAGGGATCCCTTGTCGAGGAGGAACTGGAGCGCGAAGAGGCCGGAGATGTCGGCCTTGGCCTCCTCCATCGCGCTGTAGGTCTCCTTCAGTTGGGCGCGGACGGTCGTGTCCTTCCCACCGACCTTGATCTGGTGCGGCCCGAGCCCGTGCATCAACTCGTGCAAGACCGTGTGCGTGAAGAAGGCGTCGAACGTCACGTTCTTCACCGCGCCGGCCGGCATGACCTTGCTGGCAATCGGCACGAGCACGAGCTTGAACTTCGCCTCCTGGATGTTGCGCAGCATGACGCGCTTGGCGCCCTTTTCGCGCACGACCCGTTCGTCGTTCGGCAGGTTGTACGCGACCGTCTGCACACCGCGGTTGCCGTCGCCTGCCGCGAGGATCGCGTTCACCACCCGGATCGGTGCCAGGCCGCCGAGCTTCGGGTTCCGAAGCTTCGGGTCAATCGGCAGGTTGTCCTCGATACGCTGCAGTTCCGATCCGAACTTGGCCAGCTTGGCCGTCTCCGCATCGTCGCGCACGGCGATGAACGCCTCGAACCCGGCCTTCGCGTTGAACCACTCGTCTTCGTAGACTTCGTACGGGCCGATCGTCGGCTCGATGCTGGCGTCGAGTTCCATCCAGGCGACGTCGCTGGCGTAGTAGTCGTTGCTGATGAACGCATCGGCGCGACGGGTCAGGAAGGCCTTCAGCGTCGGCTGCTCGGTGAGGCTGGCCGCCTGGCGCAGCAGTTCCGCGGCGCGCGCCAGTTCGCCCTGGTATTCGACGCTGTACGGCACGATCTCGAAGCCGCCCTTGACGCCGGTCGCCCGCCGGATGGTCGTGAAGAACGCGTTGGCCCGCGTCCGCTCGGCTTCCGGCAGCGTCTTCACCCACGCCTCGATGTCGGCTTTGGCGGCGCCCGCCGGATAGAAGTTCCCGCCCTCGGGCTTCGCGGGCGCGCCTGCAACGAACGGCTTGTTGCCGTCCAGTCGGTCCCACGGGCCCTTGTTCATCAGGAAGTAGTGGACCCGCGCCTGGCCGAGCGGCGACTTGTCGTCGAGCAGCGTCAGGAGCAGGCCTTCGTTGCCTGCCCACACCTGCCGGAGGAAGAGTCCGTCCATCACCCAACCCGCCTCGACGAGCCTGGCCAGCGCCTGTTGCTCGTTGGCCGGCAGCTTCGACAGGTCCGCGCCAATCTCGACGGGCGCGAACTGCCTGGCAAGCGCTTCGAGCTTTGCCTGTTCGGGCACGGGAGCCTCCTGGACCGGTTTCGGCGGTTCGGCAGGCCGCGAACCGCAGGCCGCCAGCGACAGTACCGCCACGGCAGAAACGATTGAGATGAGTGGTTTCATAGGAAGCCTCGAATTCGGCCGGCAGCCTCATGGCCGGCTCCGGACATCCTAGTCCAGCTTCCTCGTTTTGGCCCACCAGATGTGCGTCGCGACCATGGGATCGCGCAGGGAGGGAGCGGAGTCCGCCGGACGGTCTGTGTCGCCGAGCGCCGAGCGGCTCGCCGCGCTTCGGCTGTTGCCGAGGCCGATCGCCAGGTTGCGCCTGAGTCCGGCGACCTTCGGCCGCGTCAGCGCGGAACCGACGACGAGTTCGGCCAGTTCGCGGTCCGTGCGATGCCAGAGATCCGCGAGCCTCGGCTGGTCGAGTCCGGGCCGAGGCTGCCACTCCGCCTCGTTGCTCGTGGCCGCTGACCCGTTCCACGGACAGACATCCTGGCAGATGTCGCAGCCGTAGATCCGCTGGCCGACGGCCTCTCGCAGCGGTGCCGGGATCTCACCTTTCAGCTCGATCGTCAAGTACGACAGACAGCGCGTGGCGTCGAGGACGCGCGGTTCGACGAGCGCGCCGGTCGGACACGCTTCGAGGCAGAGCGCACATGTGCCGCACTGGTCGAGGGCCGGCGGATCCGGATCCAACGGAAGGCTGCAGATGATCTCGGAGAGGAACACCCAGGAGCCGAGACGCTCGTTGATGAGGCAGGTGTTCTTCCCGACCCAGCCGATCCCGGCGTACTGCGCATAGACGCGCTCCTGCACGGGACCGGTATCCACGTAGGTCCTGGCCTCGAACGGTTCCGCGTGCTCCGATCGCATCCACTGGAGCAGCATCTCGAGGCGGTGCCCGAGCACATCGTGGTAGTCGTCGCCCCAGGCGTATCGCGAGATGATCGCCTGGTCGGGATCCCCGACTCCCACCGAATACGGCCGGTCCGTGTTGTAGATGGTCCCGGTGACGATGACCGATCGGGCCGAGGGGAGCACGCGGCGGACATCCTCGCGTCGCGCCGCGGTGCGCGACAAGTAGCCCATCGTTCCCGCATGGCCGCGCGCCAGCCATTCGCGCAACAGGCGCAATTCCGGGAGAGCATCAGCCGGTGCCACGCCGCACAGATCGAACCCGATGGATCGCGCGTGTGCCTTGATTCCACCTGCCGTCAGTCTCATGGCGTCGACTCGGCGGTCGCCGACTAGCCCTTCACCAACTGCCGGAGCACGTACGGCAGAATTCCGCCCGCCCGGTACGCCGCCAGCTCTTCGGGAGTGTCGATGCGTGCGGTGGCCGTGAACCTGACGGCGTCTCCATCGTCACCGCGGGCCACGACGCGCACGTCGGCCGCGGGCTTCAGTTGGTCGGTCACGCCGGACAGCTCGAATGTCTCGGTGCCCGTCAGGCCCAGGCTGGCCGCGGTTTGGCCCCGCTCGAACTGCAGGGGGAGCACCCCCATGTTCACCAGGTTGCTCCGGTGAATGCGCTCGAAGCTCTCGGCGATGACGGCGCGCACACCGAGGAGAAGCGTGCCTTTCGCGGCCCAGTCACGCGACGAGCCGGAACCGTATTCCTTGCCGGCAATGACAATCAGTGGCACGCCTTCCTGCCGGTACCGCATCGCAGCATCGAAGATGGCCATCTGCTCGCCGTCCGGCCAGTGTCGCGTCCAGCCTCCCTCGGTCCCGGGCGCCAGTTGGTTGCGCAGCCGGATGTTGGCAAACGTGCCGCGCATCATCACCTCGTGGTTGCCTCGTCGCGCCCCGTACGAGTTGAACTCGCGCGGCGAGACACCGTGGGCGATCAGGTACCTTCCCGCCGGGCCGTCCGCCGGAATCGAGCCAGCGGGCGAGATGTGATCCGTTGTCACACTGTCGCCGAGCAGCGCGAGCACGCGCGCGCCGGCAATGGGGGCCGGTGCCCTGGCCTCGAGTGTCAGCCCCTCGAAGAACGGCGGATGCCTGATGTAGGTCGAGTCCTGCGCCCACTCGTAGCGCCTGGTCGTCGGGGTCTGCAGGCCCTGCCACCGCGCATCTCCCGTGAACACGTCCGCGTAGGCGCCCCTGAAGCTCTGCGGGCTCACGCTCGCCAGCAGCGTCTCCTGGATCTCGCGCTCGGTGGGCCAGATGTCCGCCAGGAAGACATCGCGTCCCAGAGCGTCCTGGCCCAGTGATTCGCGGGTCAGATCGATCCGCATCGTGCCAGCCAGCGCGTAGGCGACCACCAGCGGCGGCGACGCGAGATAGTTGGCGCGGACCTGCGACTGGATGCGCCCCTCGAAGTTCCGGTTGCCGCTCAACACGGCCGCGACGACGAGATCGCCGGCCTTGACGGCCGCCGAGACATCCTCGGGCAACGGCCCGCTGTTGCCGATGCACGTCGTGCATCCGTAACCGACCAGGTTGAAGCCCAATCGGTCGAGCGCATCGGTCAGTCCCGCCTTTTCGAGGTACTGCGTCACGGCCTTCGAACCCGGCGCGAGGCTCGTCTTCACCCACCTCTTCACCCGCAGGCCGCGCGCGACGGCCTTCTTCGCGAGCAGCCCAGCAGCAATCATCACGCTCGGGTTCGAGGTGTTCGTGCAACTCGTGATCGCGGCGATAACGACCGAGCCGTGTTCGACGCCCGCCTCTTCGGCAACCGGCACGGCGGCGTCGCCAGCAGGCAGTGGAGCGGTCGCGGCCTTCCGGTCGGCCAGCATCTTGACGAGCGCCTGGTCGAACGAGACGCGCGACTGCGCGAGCGGCACGCGATCCTGCGGACGACGCGGACCGGCGATGCAGGGTTCCACCGTCGAGAGATCCAGCTCGATGCGATCGGCATAGTCGGCCTCCGGCGAGTCGGCGGTGCGGAACAGCCCCTGCGCCTTGGCGTAGGCCTCGACGAGGCGCACGCGCCGGTCGTCGCGGCCCGTGAGCCGGAGGTAGTCGAGCGTCATGTCGTCGATCGGGAAGATCGCGATGGTGGCGCCGTACTCGGGGCACATGTTGCTCAGCGTCGCGCGATCGGCAATCGCAAGGTGCTCCAGGCCCGGACCGAAGAACTCGACGAACTTCCCGACGACCCCGTGCTTCCGCAGCCGCTCGGTCACCGTCAGCACGAGGTCGGTGGCCGTCGCGCCGCCCGGCAGACGGCCCGTCAGCTTGAACCCGAGCACGTCGGGGACCAGCATCGACACTGGCTGGCCGAGCATGCACGCCTCGGCCTCGATGCCGCCCACGCCCCACCCCATCACGCCCAGCCCGTTGACCATCGTGGTGTGCGAGTCGGTGCCCACGAGCGTATCGGGGTAGGCCACCGCCCGGCCATCGACGGTCGTGTCGAACACCACGCGCGCGAGGTACTCGAGGTTCACCTGGTGGACGATGCCGGTGTCTGGCGGGACGACGCGGAAGTTGGCGAAGGCGTGTTGGCCCCAACGCAGGAATTCGTAGCGCTCGCGGTTCCGCGTGAACTCCATTTCAGCGTTCAGGCCGAAGGCATCCGGACGGCCGTGGTAATCCACCTGTACCGAGTGGTCGATGACGAGCTCCACCGGCTGCATCGGATTGATCCGGGCCGGATCGCCGCCCAGGCGCGCCATGGCGTCGCGCATCGCGGCCAGGTCCACGACGGCGGGCACGCCGGTGAAGTCCTGCAGCAGGACCCGGGCGGGCGTGAACGCAATCTCCTTCCGGACGCCGGCGCGTGGATCCCAATCGGCGAGCGCACGCACGTCGTCGCGGTGGACGAACCGACCGTCTTCCAGACGCAGGAGATTCTCGAGGAGGATCTTCAGGGAGTACGGCAGCCGCCCGACGCGCGGGAAGCCGGCCTTCTCGAGGGCCGAGAGGCTGTGGATGCCGAAGGCGGTCCCACCGACGCGGAGGTCCGTCTCGGTCGAGAACGAGTTGTGGGTGGCCATGTCCTTCGATTGTAGCCGGTCCGTCCCGCCCCTGCCTACAGGCTGAACAGGCAGGGGAAACGCGTGTCGGACAGTCTACTTCCACTGCCACGTGTACCCCACCGTGACCCGGACGTTCGGGCTGTCGATGAGACCGGCCTTGACCTCGGTGAATACGCCGCCGTGGTGTGCGATGCCAACGAGCAGGTTGAAGCCGGGCTGAGTGTCGGTCCCTCGATTGCCGTATCGGTCGATGCCGTATCGGTACACGTTCACCGCCGGTCCGCCACCTGCGTACAGGCTCCAGGGCTTCCGGAGGAGCGGGATCCAGTACACGAACTCGAAGTTGCCCGACACGGTCGTCAGGTCGTTGCCCACGCCGACCTCGACGTTCGGTCGGAAGCTCACCCGTTCGAAGAGCGGACCCGTGTCGAAGTGCGCCCCGAAGACGAACTGATCGGGGCTCGCACTGACGCCGGCGCGGACGCCGGCACCGCTCTGCGCGGCCGCTGGCAGCGCCGTCAGGACCAGACCCAACACCACGCCGACGAGGCCGACGAGCGGATACGGACGCGAAGTTCGTGAGTTCATGCCAAGCCGTGTCGCAAACGCCGGGCCAGCCGGCCCTGCCCGCGAATTCCCTATGGATGAGCAACTTCCAGCGACCGCGATATCGGCGGGTTGTACGAAGTTGCGACAGTTGGCGTGCTCGGGTGTCATCGGACCTGGCCGGAATCACGCGACGCCTGAGTATACTTGGCGCAGATCTCAACTGAAAGGACTCCCCCCATGGACGCCAACCTGCTCACGAATCTCCTCCACATCGGCCCGCTCGACAACACCACGGTCGGGATCATCGAGAAGATCCTGCGGCCGCTCCTCGTCTACACATTCCTCGTCGTCGGCCTCCGACTGGCCGGCAAGCGCGAACTCGCGCAACTGAACGCCTTCGACCTCGTCGTGCTGCTCACACTGTCGAACACCGTTCAGAACGCGATCATCGGCAACGACAACTCCGTGCTTGGCGGCGTCATCGGCGCAACGACGCTGCTCGTGTTCAACTTCCTGGTGGTCCGCTTCGTGTTCGCCCATCCGGCCGTGGAGCGGTTGCTCGAGGGTACGCCGGACCTGCTGATTCAGAAGGGCGATGTGCTGCCCGATCGTCTGAAGTCGGAGGGCATCACCCTCGACGAACTCCAGGCCGCCGCGCGGCGCCAGGGGTTCGATTCGCTCAAGGAAGTGGAGAAGGCGACGCTCGAAGCGAACGGCGGCATCACGTTCTTCGCCAAGAAGCCCCGGCGCCACGAAGCGCAGCACCAGGATGTCATCGCGCGCCTCGACGCACTCTCCGGCGAGCTGAAGGCGATCCGGCACCAGCTCGTCACGAACCGTCAGCCGGAACACTGAAGCGAGAAGAAACATGAAGACACGTTCGCGTTCTCGGCGAGAACTGATCGGAACGGTGGCCGTGGTTGCCTGCCTGGCTGTCGCGGTGGTTGGCCAATCGGGTGCCCCGGGACGGCCTCGGGCACGCGACATGGGGATCGAGGCGGGCGTCTTTCCTGCCGGCCCGCTGAACGCCATCACCGACGTGGCGGGTGTCCGCGTCGGTCATGCGACCGTCATCGAGGGACAGGACGTCCGAACCGGCGTGACGGCCATCCTGCCGCACGACGGCAATCTCTTTCAGGACAAGGTGGCCGGCGCGGTCTTCGTCGGCAATGCGTTCGGCAAGCTCGCCGGCTCCACGCAGGTCGTCGAGCTCGGGACGATCGAGACCCCGATCGTGCTCACCAACACGTTGAGCGTCGGCACGGCGATGGAGGCGGTCGTGGCGTGGACGCTCGCGCAGCCGGGCAATGAGCGCGTGCAATCGGTGAACGCCGTCGTCGGCGAGACGAACGACGGCGGCCTGAACGACATTCGCGGCCTGCACGTGACGCGCGAACACGTGCTCGGCGCCATCAGGCAGGCGACCGGCGGCCCTGTGGCCGAAGGCTCTGTCGGTGCCGGCACCGGCACCCAGTGCTATGGCTGGAAGGGCGGCATCGGCACCTCGTCGCGGGTTCTGCCGGCGCGGCACGGCGGCTACACGGTCGGCGTCCTGGTGCAGACCAACTTCGGTGGAGTGCTGACGATGGCCGGCGCACCCGTGGGGAAGGCACTGGGGCGCTACTCGTACTCGCCGCCAAGACCGGGCGGCCGCGGCGCCTCGCCGAGCCCCGATGGATCGTGTGTCATCGTCGTCGCGACAGACGCCCCGGTCGATGCACGCGACCTGAAGCGCATCGCGGCCAGGGCGATCTACGGTCTGGCCAGGACCGGATCGTCGTACAGCAACGGGAGCGGTGATTTCGCCATCGCCTTCACGACGTCGGCGGAACTCCGCTCACGCTTCGGAGAGGCCGCGCCGAAGGCGCACACCATCCTTCCTCCCGACGGCGTCTCGCCGCTCTTCCAGGCCACGCTCGAGGCGACCGAGGAGGCGGTCTACAACTCGCTGCTGCGAGCGACAACCGTCACCTCGACGCGCGGAACCGCGGATGCAATTCCGATCGACGCCGTGCGCGAGGTCCTGAAGAGGGCGGGCGTCACGAAGTAGGGGCGGTTCCGTGGAAAGACGGCTGCAGGGCCTGCGGGTGGCGCAAGACCAGCCACCCGTTTTCCTCGAAGACGACCTCGTAGCCTCGCTGCCGACGCTCGGCCAGCCACACCAGCACCGCGGCCGGATCGGCCGCCGGCCACGGACTCGTGTCGGCCGCCGCGACGACGAACTCCGCGTCAGGCGCCCGTGCATCGAGCATGTAGATTCGGTCGCGATGGCTCAAGTGGGGCACGACCGAGGCCTGCGCGACGACGGACGCCGTCGGCGGAATCATCGCGATCGCGCGCGCGCCGCTCCGCTCGAAGGACGTGAAGCGATAGGGCGCCGGGCTGAGCAGCTTCCAGTGCGGCAGGTGCCCGGGCACGAAGGCCGAGACGACGAGGCACGTGCCGACGAGGGCGCCCACGGTTCGGCCGCTCGGTCTGGCGGCCGCCTCGATCCGCCGGGCGATTCGACCGAGCGTGTCACCCGCACTCATCACCAGGATCGGAGCGAGTGGCGCGGAGTAGTGGAAGCTCGGGCCCCAGTGGTAGGGACTCGCCGAGAGGAACCGTTCGAGGACCAGGGGCACGGCCAGGAGAACGAGCGGCGAGCCGAGCGAGAGGAATGCGAATGGCGCCAGCCAACTCACGATCGTCACCAGCTTGATCGGCGGCTCGACGAGCGCCCTGAAGGCCAGCCAGGGTTCGCGGATCAGGTGCGCGTAGGTGTCCACGTAGCCGTAGCCGACCCCCGATCCGAAGAATGGGATGACCACCCGCAGCACGACGAGGAAGGCGGCCAGGCCGGACAACGCGAGTGCCGCCCCGCGCACGCGCTCTCCGCGCCACATCAGGTAAACACCGAAACAGGCGAGCACCGGCAGGAGATCTTCCTTGACGAGCGCCAGCAGGACGCCAGCGCCCCAGAAGAGACGCCAGCGCCCACGGTCGATCGCCAGAATCATCGTCGCGATCAGCAGCGGCGCGAAGGCGAGTTCGTGCACGTCGAATTCCGCCGTCCGCTGCAGCGCCCAGAACAGAGCGTAGGAAGTTGCCAGCACAACGCTCGGGCCGCGGGGCAGCCGGCCCCGGAGGTAGACGAAGACCGGCACGACCGACAGCGCGAGCAGGCAGGCCTGAGCGACAATCAGGCTCTCGGCTGCGGGAACCAGCCAGAACACCGGCACGAACAGCGCGAGGATCGGGTGGAAGTGGTCGCCGAAGATGTTCGCCACTCCCCTGATCGAGCTGGACGGACGCTCGAAGCGGCTGAGGTGCCACACGACCTGGTCGAAGATGCCGAGATCGAAGGCGCTGCTGCCGAAGTGCCAGTGGCGCAGCAGCCCGACGGCGGCGTACATGGCCGCCGCCAGTACCACCAGGACCGCAATCGCGAGCCGATCGATGCGTGTCATCGGCTCGGTCGTTGCACCGCCAGCCGCACCGGGATGACTACTCAAGCCTCCGGCTCTCCGTTGAACAACGCCTCGATCGGCAGCGTCTGCGCGCCGTTCTCCGTGCAGACCGCGAATTTCGACGGGTACATCCCGACCCCGGCGTACTCGCCCTTGGCGTTGAGGATGTAGAAATCGATGCCGAAATTCGGAAGGCCGCGGCTGTTGAGCAGCCGCTTCTCGACGGTGTTCGCCGTGATTCGCCTGAGCGCGTCGATTCCCGCGTCTTTCGGGTGCATGCCGCGGCGCATGTTCTCCACGATCAGGAACGAACTGAGATTGTAGAGGTTCGCCTCGCCGCGCCCGGTCGAACCGGCGGCCCCCACGGCGTTGTCCACGTAGAGCCCGGCACCGAGGATCGGGGAATCGCCCAGGCGTCCCGATATCTTCCAGGACAGTCCGCTCGTCGTCGTCACGCCGCAGATCTCCCCCTTGGGGCTGAGGCCGTCGCAGTTGATCGTGCCGTAATAGTGATGCGGGTCGATCCCCAGCTCCCGGATGATGGCCATGCCGATCTTCTTCATCTCGATCGCGCGGTCCTCGGGCTTCAGGTAGTGCAGCGGGTCGGTCCTCCGCTTCCAGTCCAGCCACGCCTTGCGCGAGGCGTCGGTGTTGAGGTCGGCCAGGATCTCGAATCCGAGCTTCCGGGCGAATTCCTGCGCCCCCTTGCCGGCGATCAGGTGGTGGTCGGTGAGGTCCGCAACGGCCCGCGCGACGAGCGAGGGCGTCTTCACGCCTTCGAGGGCCGCCACGCCGCCGGCCCGCTTCTTCGGTCCGTGCATGCAGCACGAGTCGAGTTGCAGGACACCGTCCGCGTTCGGGAGCGCGCCATATCCGACCGTCATGTCCTCGGGATCCAGTTCGTTCAGGTTCACGGCCGCGATGACCGCATCGAGCACGTCGCCCCCGGCGGTGATCGTCGCGAACGCCTTCTCGACGCCCGTCTGCCGCCCGCCGTTCTTGTACTTGTTGCCGTTGGCCGAACTCACCACGAGCGGCTTGGCGCTCTTCGGCGTCATCACCATCGGCGCCTGGCCGAACAGCGTCTTCGGACTGGCGGCCGCCACGGCCACGGCCGCCCCGGTCTGTACGAACTGTCGACGATCGATCTTGGTCATGTGAGTTCCCCTCCGCCTTCGTCAGAGCCCCGCCAGGTCCCACCGCTTGATGATATCGAGCACCAGTTGCGCCACCTTCTCGTTCGCCCTCTGGTAGTAGATCTTCGCCTTGATCGGGTCGAATTTCGGGTAGCCCTGCCCGGGCTTGTAGAGCAGGATGCTCGACGGGCTGGGATACGCGGCCCACGCACCGGGCGGCGGGTTCGGGATGGCCATCTCCGGCCCCGAGTACCTCTCCTTGTGAACGAGCGTCGGATCGACCGCCATGATGTAGGCGTTCTCGTTCTCGCCCGCGTGCCCGCCGTCCTCGCCAAACACGTCGAGCGTCACGTCGGAGCAGAATGTCCACCAGTTGATGACGAGCGTACGCACGCCGGCCTCGCGGCCGACCTCGGCTGCGACGGCGTTCAACACGGCGGACTGACCGCCGCCGTGACCGTTGACGAGGATGATGTTCTTGAACTTGTTCTTCGCAAGGCCGAGCACAACGGCCCGGATGTACGGTCGGTACGCCTCTTCCGGAACGGTCAGGCCGCCGGGATACGCGTCGAGCGATCCGGTGAAGCCGTACGGGACGACCGGGGCGACGAGGGCATTGACCTTCGGTGCGATCTCACGCGCCATCGCGAGCGGCGCCAGGATATCGGTCCCGTTGGCCGCCGCGCCGTGCGCCTCGAGCGTGCCGATGGGCAAGATCACGGTCGAGATCTTCGCCGGCACCAGTTCGCGAACCTCCATCCAATTCAGGCGTTCCAGTTCGCGACTCGACGGCGTCTGTCCCGCAGCGATGCACGGCGCCAGCAGCAGCGCAAGAGCAGCGAGGATCGGCAGGGGATGACGATGCATAGGGCAACTCCCGGGTGGCAGATGTTCCGAGGGCGGCCCAGTTTACCACTGCCGCGCCATTGACGGCCCGCGACCCGGGCAGATACGATTCGGGGTGGCTCCCCGCGACTGACGGCCAACGACACATGGAACGATATCCCGGTCTGCCTCCGATTCCCGAACGTATTCACCGGCTCGAAGAGCTTGCGTGCGATCTCTGGTGGAGCTGGCACTACCGCGCCCGTGACGTGTTCCGGCGTCTCGACTACCAGCTCTGGCGCGATGTGGCACACAACCCGGTCCGAATGCTGCGGCTGATCGGCCGCGACCGCCTGGCGCGCGTGGCCACCGACCCGTCCTTCCTCGCGATCTACGACAGCGTGATCCACGACATGGATCTGGCGCGCGCGGCGCGGGACACCTGGTGGGGCCAGCGCTTCGCGTCGACGGTTCCCGAGGCCCACATCGCGTACTTTTCCGCTGAGTTCGCCGTGCACCAGTCGCTGCCGCTCTACGCGGGCGGCCTCGGCGTGCTGGCCGGTGACACCTGCAAGGAAGCCAGCGACCTCGGCGTCCCGCTGGTCGGGATCGGCTTCATGTACCCGCAGGGTTACTTCCACCAGCACCTCTCCGCGGAAGGCTGGCAGGAGGAGGCGTACGAGCGGCTCGACTGGCTCGACGCGCCCATCGAGCCCGCGGTGCGAACCGACGGCACGCCCTGCGTGGTCGCGGTCCCGCTCGGCGACCGCACGGTGCTGGCCGCCGTGTGGATCGTGCGGGCCGGGCGCGTGACGCTGTTGTTGCTCGACACCGACCTCCCCGAAAACGCCCCGTGGGACCGCGAACTGTCGGCCCGTCTGTACGCAGGCAACCAGGAAACGCGCATCCAGCAGGAGATCGTCCTCGGCCTCGGCGGCGTGCGCGCCTTGCACGCGATGGGCATCGAACCGACCGTCTGGCACCTCAACGAGGGCCACGCCGCCTTCGTGGTCCTGCAGCGCGTGCGCGAGGCGCTCGAGCGCGGCATGCCGTTCGACGAGGCGGTGACCGAAGTACGGCGGACGACAATCTTCACGACGCACACCCCGGTGCCCGCCGGCCACGACGCCTTCCCGTTTCACCTCGTCGAAACCTACCTGGCGGGCGCGTGGGGCAGCCTCGGCGGTCTCCGGGACAAGTTCCTCGCCCTCGGCGCCTACGACAACGGCAACGGCAACGGCACGATGTTCAACATGACCGCGCTGGCGATCCGGTCGGCCGGCGCAGTGAACGCCGTCAGCCAGTTGCACCGCGACGTCACGCGCAACATGTGGGCGCCAATCTGGTCGAACACGCCAGCCGGCGAGGGCCCCGTTCAGAACATCACGAACGGCGTCCACGTGCCGACGTGGATCGCGGCGGAATTGTCGAAGCTGTTCGAGAGTTATGTGGCGCCCGACTGGCGTCTGCGTCACGACGATCCGCAACTCTGGGACGCGGTGCATGCCATCCCCGACGAGGAGTTGTGGGCGGTGCGGCAGTCGCTGCGCCACTACCTGTTCGCCTTCATCCGCGAGCGGGCGCGCATCCGCTGGATCGAGGAACACGTCGGTCCCGGGCAGGTGGTCGCGGCCGGCACGCTGCTGAACCCGGATGCGCTGACGATCGGCTTCGCGCGGCGCTTCACCGCCTACAAGCGGCCGGAACTCCTGTTCCACGACCCGGACCGCCTGGCCCGAATCCTGTCCGGGATTCGGCAGCCGGTACAGATCCTGTTCGCCGGCAAGTCGCATCCCGCGGACGACTCGGGCAAGCATCATCTGCAGAGGATCTACAAGCGGGCGATGGGGCAGGACTTCGGCGGCCGTATCGCCTTCATCGACGACTACGACCTGCACGTTGCGCACTTTCTCGTCCAGGGATGCGACGTGTGGCTCAACACCCCCCGCAAGCCGCTCGAGGCCAGCGGCACCAGCGGCATGAAAGCCGCGGTCAACGGCGTGCCCCACCTGAGCATCGGCGATGGCTGGTGGGCCGAGGGCTGCACCGGTTCGAACGGGTGGCTGATCGAGGGCGGGTGCACGAGCAACGACCCCGCGGAAGTGGATGCGGCCGACGCCGAGGCGCTCTACCGGCTCCTCGAGGGGGAAATCGTGCCGACCTTCCACGATCGTGACGCGAGCGGCGTCCCACACGCCTGGCTGCACGTGGTGAAGGAGTCAATCCGGACGGTGATGCCGAACTTCAGTGCCCGCCGCATGATGAAACAGTACGTCGAGACCATGTACGCGCCCGCCCTGAAGCGGGGATGATAGAATCGTCGGGATGCCACGAAAGTCGGTCGCCAAGACACGGTGCGCGCTCTGCGGTGCCAAGGACGTCTCGGAACCTCGCGGTGAGGAACGCTACTGCCGCGACTGCTGGGACAAGAAGATTGCCGTCGAGGAAATCGTCGCGCGAGAGTTCGCGCTGAAGCGGTACATCCGGGCGCACTCCGCCGAGAAGTACCTCGTCTACCACTCCACCATCAAGCGCCCCTGCGGCCAAATCATCGTCATCGACGATGGGTACGACCTGTTCCTGACGATCACCCTGTACCCGAACTTCTCGTGGGACGAACCGGCCTACCACCTCGAGGGCGACCCCGAAGGGCGGACCTTCGCAGAGATCCTCGTGGACGTCGTCGCAACCGAGGTCATCGAGCCGTGGGGCGGCGGCAAGTGGCACCTGGAAATCTTCCGGTCCGCGGCGGCAGAGCCCGAGGACTGGAACGGCGAGATGTAAATCTCTATAATCTTCCCGACTCGGCAGGCAGAGTGCCGCCGGGCCCAGACATGTGCCCCCGGGAGGATTCCATGTTTCGCCTTAATCGCGCTCTTCTGGCGCTCACCCTCGTGGCCGCCCTCTTCGCCGGGGTGTCGGCCGCCTATGCGCAGGCCGCTGCTCCTGCGCAGGCGACGCCGCCCCCGACACAGACCAGATTCGTGGATGTGGTGCGCGGCCCCGCCGACATCCAGTATCTCAAGCCGGTCGTCAAGCTCAACAAGGACATCATCGTGACGACCATCCAGGTGAAGAACGTCTCGCCGAAGGCGATTGCCCGCCTGACGATCGAGGAGTTCTGGTGGGACAAGAACAACAACCCGGTGAGCGGTGACAAGAAGTTCCTCAAGAAGCCGCTGATGGCCGGCGAAGTGGCCACCATCACGTTGGAGACGCCGAAGAGCGCCAACATGAACCGGAACAACTACAAGTTCTCGCACGCTAACGGCGACATCAAGCCGAAGCAGGTGAACAAGTTCTAGCGCGGGCACGGCACGACCAGCACGAGTGGTCTGGCGCGACAGGTGCTGTAAGGTGCTGCGGGTGCTGCAGGTGCTGCGGGTGCTGCAGGTGCAAGTGCTAATGGTGCTAATGGTGCTAATGGTGCCGGAGGTGCAGCACCCACGGCACCTCTGGCGCCCTCAACACGTCGAGCATTCTGCCCGCAGCACCTGCCGCACCCCTGGCACCGCCGGCACTGCACATCCAGCAGCTCCAGCACCGCACGTCCGGCACCGCACCCGCAGCACCACCAGCACCGCCAGCACCCCCAGCACCGCACCCGCAGCACCACCAGCACCCGCAGCACCACCAGCACCGCCAGCACCACCAGCACCGCCAGCACCCCCAGCACCTGCTGCTCGTGCCGGCGCCCGTGCTGCTGCCGCCGCACATCACTGCGTAACCCGTATCTGCACTTCCCTGCTGACCGTCGGTCCCTTGGCGAGGCGCGAGCGCGCTTCCACCTTCACGACGTAGAGCCCCGGTGACAACCCTTTCAAGGGGATTTTCGCGGTGTAGCCGTAGCCGCCCCGTGCCCCGCCGAGTTCGCTGCTCGACCGCTCGTCCTCGTGCTTGTACAGTTCCCGTCCATCGTCCGACCGCAGGGTCGTGGCGATGTCCACCCGGTGTGGCGTCTTGCCCTGATTGTCGTAGATCTCCGAGAGCACCGTCAGTTCCTCGCCGACGCGAAAGTCGCGGACGACAGTCACCGGCCCGGGGAGGAGCTTCCGGAGTTGATCCTCGCCCTCGCCGGACACCGACGGCGTGAGCCCCGACAGCGTCGAGGTGAAGACGAGGCCGCTCATCGACATCGCGCCGGCGGTGAAGTCGGGAACGTCCAACTCGTAATGGACCGCACCGGTGGCCTGCCGGTTCACATCCATGGCCGCGATGCGGAGTTGATAGTGTCCGGGCGGCAGATCGAGGCGCGAGGTGACCCGGATGCCGGTTTGCGCGACGAGCGCGTAGGTCTGCGGCTTGAGCGGCATCCGAACCTTGTTGGTCACGCCGTTCTTGACCTTGCCGTCCTTGTCGAGCGCGATCACCGACAACTCGACCGTGTCCTCGAACCGCCCGTCCTTCTCGGTGAACTTCAGGTCACGCCCATCGGCATGGACGACCAGCGACACCGAGGCGCTCGTCCCGGAACCCCTGAACGGAGCGGCGAAGGCCGTGAGGCGCAGGCCCGGCAACGGCAACGGACTGTTCAACGCCTCCCTGAGGACGGGCGACGTCCCTTCCTTGGCATCCAGTGTCCGCGTGGCCGATGCCCTGCCGCGCGGTGCCACATAACCCTTGCGCGCGCGCACCCGGAACCCCGGCTTGTTGATCCGGACCTCGATCTTCCGGAACCGGCCGTCCCGCTTGTCGTTCGTCGGGTAGTAGCCGAGCACGTAGTACGAACTGTTCTCCTGCCGGATCCGGTCGAACGTGCTCACGAAGTCGTTCGAGTTGAGCGCAGCGAAGCCACCGGTCTCGTCGGCGAGCACGCGGAGGCTGTCCTGCTGCAGCCGGAACTCGTCCTGCATCCCCTGCGCGTTGAGGCGGAGCGACGGATCCGCGTCGATGGGCGGCCCCTGATTCTCGGCGCCCATGCCGGCAAAGCTCGACAGGCCGCGGGGGTCGATGCTGTAGACGACCACGTTCGCCCGGGTGGCGGCGGCGACGGCGTCGAGTGAATCCTGCCGGATATCGTTCGCCGACTGGTTCTCGAACGGGTCGGTGATGTCGTAGTCGATGCCCTCGCTGAACAGGACGAGCGCTTTGCGCCGGCCGTGGATGCTGGCCATGAAATCCGACGCCTGGCGGAGCGTGTCGAGCGTGGCCGTGGCGTTGTGCGCGCGCTCGTAGGTGTCGATGTCGCGAGGCTTGTCGCTCGCCAGACCCGTTCCGGCCGTGGCGTTGTAGTCATCGATCTTGTTGAGCGTTGCGGACCGGAGCGAGCGTCCCATGAAGCGGTCCACCGCCGCGAGCAGCAGACGCTTGTTGTTCGTGAAGTCCTGCGACGCGTCTCCGCCGGTGCTGATGACGGCCGCTCGATCGTTGGCGGCAACCGAGGTCTCGATGAATTTCTTCGCGGCCTTCCGCACCCACGCCGAGTGGAGCGCCTCGGTGTGCAGCGCATCGAGCACGATCAGGTACAGGCGACCGTCCGACTGGTCGGCGTTGGTCGCCACGTCGGGTTCGATCGGCTGCTTCACGAACAGCGGCGAATCGGGCCGCTCCATCGGGATCTCGACGAGGCTGAAGTTCGTGATGGTCTGCGGCTTGCCGTCCTCGAACACCTGAAAGTCGTTCGGCCGCAGATTCCCGGCGAAACTCCCCTTCGCGTCGGTCACGACCGCGTCCACTTCGACGTAGTTGATCTCGACCTTGAAGGTGATCGGCGGCGTCTGTCGGTCCGGCTGCGGCTGCGGAGCCGCGGCCTGGCGTGCGAACAGTCCGACGCCGAGCAGCGCGACGAGAACCAGGGAGAACATCAGGAGCCGCACACGGCTCGAGAGCAGCAACCTTCGCATAGATATGACCCGCTCGTTCGTGAATAGGCAGACTGGCGCCTACGATTATAGACGTTCGGCACGATGTGTTGGCCGCTACCCCTTGATGACGCCGAGTGGACGAAGTTGGGCCACGCGCGTGCTGATGCCGGCGCGGTGGACGATGTCCACGACTTCCGAGACGTCCTTGTAGGCTTCCGGCATTTCTTCGGCCACCGTGGCCATTCCGGCGGCCATGACGACGACACCGCGGTCCTCCATCTCCTGGCGGAGCGACCGGCCGCGGACCGCCTGCCGGGCGGCCGACCGGCTCAGCCGGCGGCCGGCCCCATGGCACGTGGACCCGAAGGTGTGGCCGAAGGCGGTATCGGTGCCGACGAGCACGTACGAGTAGCGACCCATGTCGCCAGGAATCAGGACCGGCTGGCCGACAGCGCGATACAGGGCGGGCGTCTGGAAATGCCCGGCCGGGTACGCGCGAGTGGCCCCCTTGCGGTGCACGCACACCCGGCGCTCCTTCCCGCCGATGGTGAAGGTCTCGAACTTGGCGATGTTGTGGCAGACGTCGTAGACCGAGCAGAGGCCGGTTCGGTCGGGCGCAACGCCGAGGCCCGCGGCGACGCTCTCGCGCACCCAGTGACTCATCACCTGGCGGTTGGCGAACGCGAAGTTGGCCGCGGCCGCCATGGCGGCAAGATACGATCGCGCTTCGGGCGATCCGAGCGGCGCGCAACACAGTTGGCGGTCTGGCAGATCGATCCCGTACTTGCGCGCAGCCGCGATCATCACCCGCAGGTGGTCCTCGCACACCTGGTGCCCGAGACCACGCGATCCGCTGTGGATCATCACGGTGATCTGCTCGGGGAACAACCCGAACGCCTGCGCGACCGCCTCGTCGTAGATCTCGGCGACGTACTGAATCTCGGCGAAGTGATTGCCCGAACCGAGAGTGCCCATCTGTGGCTGGCCGCGCTCGCGCGCCCGCGGCGAGACCTGGTCCGGATCGGCGCCGTCGATGCGGCCCTGCTCTTCGATTCGCTCCAGGTCGGCGGCGTCACCAAATCCCCGGCGCACGGCCCACCCGGCACCGGTCTCCAGCACCCCGCGCAAGTCCTTTGGCGACAACTTCACGTCGCGACGATGGGCGCCGACGCCGGTCGGCACGCTGCGGTACATCTGCGCCACGATCTCACGAAGGTGCGGCAGCACTTCGTCGCGCGTCAGGCTCGACCGCAGCATCCGAACGCCGCAGTTGATGTCGTAGCCAACGCCACCCGGCGACACCACCCCCTCGTCCGCGTCCATGGCGGCGACGCCGCCGATGGGGAACCCGTAACCCCAGTGGATGTCCGGCATCGCGAGCGCCGGCTGGATGATGCCCGGCAGATGGGCGACGTTCACGAGCTGCTGCAGGCTCTGATCGTTCCCGGTGTCGCGCATCATCCGCTCGTCGGCGTAGACGACCGCATCGACACGCATACCGCCAGTTTTCGGAATTCGCCAGCGAACCTCGTCGAGCTGTTCGAGTTCCATGACGGCCCTCATCCGGAAGTGAAGCACCACGAACGCCCGGATCGCCGAGCCGGTCCGACTCTCGACTCAGATGTCGAGAATCACTCGCGCCTCCCAGCCATCGGGGGTTTCCGCGACTCGCAACTGATGGTAGGTGATCCCCTTCACGAGCACCTTCACCGGCAACCGCGCGGCGGCGCCGCGCTCTCCACGCACGGTCGCGCGCAGACGAAGCACCGCGCCCTCCGGTTCGACCGTGATCGAGGCATCCCGCCCGACAAACCCGGCCGTGTCGAAGTGGTAGAGCAGCTCGCTCAGCCAATCGACGAGAAGGAGGTCGGTGTCGGCCGTCACCAACTCGATCGCCAGCGCGTCATCAGCGCGAAGCGCATCCAGTTCGAGGATAGAGTCCCAGAATGCGCGGGCCGCCTCGACGAACAGCTCGTCCAGCGAAGCGGCCCGGAGGTCGATGCCGATGTCGGCCGTGTGAGCGAAGAACGTGTACATCGTGCTGGCGGTGCTGGTGGTGCGCCCGGTACCGAGGGCGCGCCCAGCGGCCGCGCATCCGGCACCTCTACGATCCGACCGCGATCTCCTTCTTGTCGATGCCGCCCCGTGTCGAACTCACCGCCACACTGGCCTTTCCCGCCCCCTTGATCTGCCAGCTCACGGTACGCGTCTCGCCCGGCTTGAGCGACCCGACCTCGATCGCCCGCTGCTGCGCCGCCTTTCCCTGGGCCGGCTTGCTCAACTCCTGCCCCTTGTCGAGCGTGAGCGTCAGCGTGTCCGGCCTGACGATCTTGACCCGCTTGGCAATCTCGAGCGCGGTCGGCATCAGGCCATCATTCGTCACCGTGGCCTGCACCTCGAACAGTTGGTCGGCGGGGGCCGTGCCCTTCACCGGCGCGACCGTGACGGCGGACAGCGTGACGTGGGGAAGTTGCTGCGCCAGATAGAGGTTGAACAGCGCCTCGTTCTTGGCCCACGTCTCGAGCAGATCGGGCGGCGGGTTCTGGCTCCAGAACTTCGGATTCCAGCCGCCGATCTCGACGTCTCCAAGCTGCGGGTGCCTGAACGGCGTCCAGTCCTTGAAGTCCCCCTTGGCCGGGCGGTTCTCGTCATACCACCGCAGGACTTCGAGTTCGTCGATGCGCCCGTCCTTGTTGTAGTCCACGAACCGGCCGCCGTTCCAGATCTCGTCGCCGTACCAAATGGCGCCGAAGTAGAGATATCCGAAATCGGGTCCGTGGCCGAACAGTGGTTCGTCGCGGGACGGCTCGCCGGTGAACGGATTCACTCCGCTGCGGGTGGCGTAGACATGATAGACGTCACCGGCCCATGGATAGCCGGTGATTCGGAGCCCTTCCTTGTCGAACTTGTTGAAGAGCGCCGCGTCCTCGGGGAACATCGCCTCCTCGGTCTTCGCCGTGGACGGCCCACGCAGCAGCATCGGCACGGCGGTGTCGAGCGACTGGACGATGGCCACGTTCGGGTGCGCCATGAGGAACGAGAAGACCGCGCGTGTCTCGGGCTCGGACAGCGGGTACTCCCCGGCGCCGCCCTGCGTCCATCCGCGCCCGGTGTCCTCGCTCATCGGGCGCCAGTTGCCCGGGTAGTTGCGGTGCAGGTCGAGGCCGCCGATGCCATCCTCGTTGTAGCGGCCGTCGCCGTCGTTGTCAATCCCTTCGGAATACTGCAGGTAGTCGCCCTCTCCCTGGGGCACCCGCTTCATCGCGCGCCCGGTCGGATCCTTGGGGTCCTTGGTGGCGTTGCCCTTCCCGGCGCCCACGAACTTCCGCATCTGCCTGATGAACCCGTCGCCATCGAGGTCCTCCGGCGGGTCCTCGTCCATCAACCCATCCCCGTCGTCGTCGTACGGCCGGACCGTGCTGCGGCTCGCTTGTGCCGTATGCTGATAGAGGGCGTTGCCGTCGGGATCGTTGTTGGGCTTGCAGTACAGCGCGCGGCCATCGACGAGCTTCGTGATGGCGGGGTCCTTCCCGTAGTTCGTGAGCACGTGGTTGATGAAGTAGAGCACCGTCTCGATACCGGTGATCTCGCCGGCGTGGCGTCCGCCCTCGAGGAAGAACGCGGGCTTGTCGGTGTCCTTGCCGGTCTTGCGGTTGGTAATCGTGATCTGCCAGATGTCACGCCCTTCGAACGACTTGCCAACCGAGTACAGGTCCACCAGGTCGGGATAGTCGTGCGCCCACCTCTGGAGGAACGCGGTGGCTTCCTCGAGCGAGTGGTAGTGCTGGAAGTCCAGCTTCCCGGGCTCGAGCGGCTTCATCTGCGGGTAGTCCACGACCGGGAAGATCGATACGCCGTCGCGGATGCCCCCGACGTGGTGCATCGCAGGGCCCTTGGACGGCGGTTGCTGACCCTGCCGGCCGCCGCGCCCCTGCGGAACGGCCAGCAGAAGGGCGCTGGCGCAGCCGACCAGGAGACCGAGGGTGAGCCAGAAGCCTGAACGTGTCGTCACGGGATTCCTCCACAAGGGGCAGACCGTTGGGTGGGGTGCGGCGTCAAACTATAGAACCAGTCGTGCTTTGTCAATTCGGCATGGGTATACTTGACCCATGAGCCTTCAGCCCTGAGCCGGCCCGCCGTGCGGCCAAGGGGTTGTATTGTCAGCTCGTCGGAGGAATCGATGCCAAGTCGCAAGATTTCCGTGTTCTACGCCGTGATGATCGCGGTCGCGTGCCTCGCGATCGGGATGGTCCTCGCGTCCCGTCTCGATCTCGCGTCGCAGTCGGCTGCGCAGACGATCGCGGTGCCGGCGATGAACAGTGCGCCGCTCAGCGGACCGGTGGACGCCGCGACGTTTCGCAACATCGCCAAGGCCGCGACGCCGTTTGTCGTGAACATCCGGACGAAGGCCAAGCGAAAGGCGCAGGACATCAGCGACTTCTTCGGCGGCGACGATCCGTTCCACGGATTCTTCGGCACGCCGCAGGGGCCGGGACGCGGCGGCCGCCAGCGCGATCAGGTCGTGGAGGCGGCAGGCACCGGGTTCGTGATCAGCAAGGACGGCCTGATTCTCACCAACAACCACGTCGTGGACGGCGCGACGGACATCTGGGTGGCCTTTGGCGAGAACCAGTACGACCAGGAAGAATACAAGGCGAAGCTCGTCGGCCGCGATCAGCTCACCGATAGCGCGCTGATCCAGCTCGATGAGAAACCCAGCCGCGCGCTCGTCGAGGCGAAGTTCGGCGACTCGAGCCAGATGCAGACCGGCGACTGGGTCATGGCGATCGGTAACCCGTTCGGCCTGGCACACACCGTCACCGTCGGCGTCATCAGCGCCACCAAGCGCCCGTTCCAGACGGCCGAGCAGCGGTCGCAGGACGTCCTGCAGACCGACGCGGCCATCAACCCCGGCAACTCGGGCGGACCGCTGCTGAACATCCGCGGCGAGGTCATCGGCATCAACACGGCGATCCTCTCGAACAGCCGATCGGAGGGGAACATCGGCATCGGCTTCGCGATCCCGATCAATCTCGTGCGCGAACTCCTGCCGCAGTTGCGCACCGGAAAGATCGTGCGCGGCCGGATTGGCGTGCAGGTGCAGGACGTGCCACGAGAACTGGTCGCGGAGCTCGGCCTCAAGCAGCGAACGGGCGCACTGGTGGCGTCGGTGGAAGCTGATCATCCGGCATCTAAGGCGGGCGTCGTCCCAGGCGACGTCATCATCGAGTTCAACGGCAGGCCGGTCATCAACCGGGACGAGCTGATCCGATTGGTCACCACCACCAAACCCGGCACGATCGTTCCGATGAAGATCCTGCACGACAAGGTCGAGAAGACGGTCAACATCACCGTCGAAGAACTGGACCTCGAGGCGGAGACCGGGGCGAGGGTGGGCGCCCAGGGCGGGAACGAAGAGGGCAGCACCGGGTTCGGCGTGACGCTGAGCAACCTGACGCCGGCCATGGCTCGCCAGCTCCGCCTGCCGCCGGGGACGACCGGGGCCGTCATCACCGACGTGGATCCAGGCAGCGCGGCAGAGAGCGGCGGCCTCGCGCAGTACGACGTCATCCTGAAGGTGAACGGCCAGGCGGTCACGAGTTCCGCCGAAGCCAGCCGCCTGCTCCAAAAGGTCCCATCCGGCGGCCGCGCGATGCTGCTCGTCTGGAAGACCCGGCAGAACCAGGAACTGTTCCTGACGATCAAGAAGGAATAGCGCGTCGAGACGTCACGCGTGGAATTCGAACCGTAGGCTGCGACGGCGGAGAATGGAGGGCCGAGGCTCTCCGTTCTCCGTTTTCTTTTTCCGCTCCGTGCGTCCCCCATGCCTTCCCCTCTTCTATCCATCATCGTGGACCGTATCCGCACCAACGGGCCGATGACCGTGGCGGACTACGTCGAGGCGGCGCTGTACCATCCGGAGTTCGGGTACTACGCCAGCTCGGTGCAGCGGTCGGGGCGGGGGGGGGACTTCTTCACGAGCGTCGATCTCGGATCGCTGTTCGGCGAACTGCTCGCCGTGCAGGTGGCGGAGATGGCGCGGATCCTCGCCACCCACGAGCGTCAGACTGAGTGGCACGGGCGTCTCG